>JAEWDP010000124.1 GCA_023390055.1 Pseudomonadota bacterium
CAGCAAGGTAAGAGACATGCAGTTGCCTTCCTTGATCTTGATAACTTCAAACTTGTGAATGACAGCCTGGGGCATGAAGCGGGTGACGAGCTTCTGACGGAAATCTCGTCGCGGATCTCTGCCTTCATTGGAAACACCGGACTGGTGGCGCGGATTGGTGGTGACGAGTTTGCGGTTGTTTTAAGTGGGGTGGATAGTGACTTCATCGCGAATTTCGATGACCTTCGACGGACAATAGGAAGCACGCATTTTCTTAAGGGAATGGCCTTGCAGACGACGGCGAGTATCGGGGTCGCCGTGTATCCAGAGCATGGAGATACTGCGTCGCAATTACTTGCGCATGCGGATATGGCTATGTACCGCGCAAAGCTTGATGGGCGCAATGGAACAGTGCTTTTCTACAAGGAACTAGCCGATGAAGCCTCCCGAAAGTTGCTTCGCATCGAGGAGCTCCGCCGAGCTATATGCCACAATGAATTGCTGCTTCACTTTCAACCGCAAAAGAACATCGCTAAAGGAGTAGTGACAGGAGTCGAAGCGCTGGTCCGATGGCGGCATCCACGCGAAGGACTGATATCTCCATGCGATTTCATACCACTCGCGGAAGAGACAGGTCTCATTCTCGACCTTGGTCGGAAAGTCCTTGAAATGGCGTGTCATCAAGCCAAACAATGGGAAAATCAGGGACTTCCGCCTCTGCGAATGTGTGTCAACATGTCTGCCCGGCAATTCCAGGAACCCGGACTGATCACGTTGGTCGAAGACGTTCTCAAGCAGACCGGGCTGGCACCGGAGCGGCTTGAGATTGAGATTACTGAAAGCCTGATCATGAAGGATGTCGACCTTGCAGTGAAAAGAATGGACGAGCTCACCGAGCTCGGGATCAGCCTGGCGCTTGACGACTTTGGAACAGGATATTCCAGCCTGAGCATGTTGAAACGTTTTCCTCTCTCACGGCTAAAGATTGATCGCACCTTCGTTTCAGAAATTCCAGATGACAAGCATGACATGGCCATTGTTAGTGCCATCATTTCTCTTGCTCGAACGATGGATCTACAGGTCACTGCAGAAGGAGTAGAAACTGAAAGACAGATGGCTTTCCTTTTGAAAGCGGGTTGCGAAGAGGCTCAGGGGTACTTCACCGGGTATCCGCAACCGGCAAACATGTTGAACGAAGTGCTATGCTCTGAAATGAATCCGACCTGCAGATAGTGCGCTCAAAAAAACATCGCTGTTGCGACGATGGCCGCCGGTAGCCCTGCGACAGCAATTGATGCTGCAATGACATTGATCATGTGGATTTGCTGTGATCGGCGAACTCGCCGTCCGTCCCACTCGTAAGCCATTAATTATTCCACTGTTTGGTAATTGAAGCATTGGCGTTGCAAAGGGTCGAGTGAACAAAAGCAGCAGCTAAAACAGGAACTTTGATGAACTCCGACAAGCAGTATTACCCGCGTCTTTCACGCTATGATCGTTCATAATTTGGTCTCCAACCTCTGGCAAAGCCATGACCCATGCAGCCTTCCGCGAGGACCAATTGTTGACGCAAGTGCCGACAATCCTCAAGGAGGGTGGCGATCGCCGCACGAGCATTCCCGTGATGCCAAATGAGGATAGTCTCCACTTCATCGGCAATACGGTCTTCCGAGATTTGGGCCGGGCATACGGACACAGGAACCCCCTTCGCGCGTTGGCGCGTTCCAGAATGTTTTAGATTCACATGGATCGCTGCTGTGTGCAGCGTAGATGTTCATCTTATGTTCTATTAAAGGGAGGAGTCAATCGGGAATTTACGTATAGGAGGCGACGCCAGTGAAATCGGTCATCGGTAAACCTTTCCCATAGCAGGTTGGATCCGAAGAAGGCGGTCCGGGCGCCACAAGTCTACACACATAACAAGCAAGCAGCATATGGAGGATCAGCGGGTATGTACTGAGTGAACAAACATACCCCGGGCCACCCATTGGAATGGGCTCCGTCCCGGAACAGGGTGGCGACCCGCTATGATCCATGCATTTCTTTTGGAGGCGCATCCCAATTTCCAGGACCTGTCATCTGGGTGGCCGCGCAACATGCTCTGAAGCAACCTGTTTTGCTCAGAGCATGTTTCGATCGCCTTGCGCGTTCTGGAGCCTATGCCGCAGGCTGCTTGGTCTTGCGAAGATAAGGCAGCACGGTCTCGAATGCGCCGAAGCGTGTGATGGCATCTTCATTCGAGACAGCGCCTGTGATGATAACATCATCGCCCTGTTGCCAGTTGGCCGGAGTTGCAACCTGGTGTTTACTGGTTAGCTGGATCGAATCTATCGCTCGAAGGATTTCATCGAAATTGCGGCCGGTTGTCATGGGGTAGGTGAGGATCAGCTTTATCTTCTTGTCCGGACCAATGACGTATACCGAACGAACAGTGGCGTTGTCGGCCGGCGTCCTGCCTTCAGAAGAGGTGCCTGCTTCAGCAGGCAGCATGTCGTAGAGCTTCGCGACCTTGAGATCATGATCACCGATCAGGGGATACTCGACATCGAAGCCGGTCACGGTCTTGATATCGTTCTTCCATTTGACATGGCTTTCCACAGGGTCGACAGAAATCCCGATGATCTTTACACCACGCTTGATGAAATCTCCCTCAAGACCGGCCATCGTACCGAGTTCAGTCGTGCATACGGGTGTGAAATTCTTTGGGTGTGAGAACAGAACTGCCCAACCATTGCCGATCCATTCATGGAAGTTGATGGGCCCCTTGGTCGTTTCGGCCGTGAAGTCCGGTGCGGTATCGTTCAGACGCAGTGTCATACCTATTCCTCTTAGTTTATAGCATTGGCTTGCGATTGCAGGATTTCCAGTGTTGATCTTCTCTGTCGGTTGCTCAAGCAAGTTTGTTCCAAGATTGCAGGGAACTTTGGTTGCAAATATTCTGGCGAGACACTTGTATGGTTGCAGAGATCAGATTGGCGCCTTTGGCTGTGGCTACCCAGATGGACTTCTCGTATCGATTCCTCGTATCAATTGCTCAAGTTTCCACTGACCGGATCTCATAGGATACCGTCGATATGACATCTGCATTCGCCATCGAACTGGCTCAACCGTTCCTGATTGCCACCTTCAAGGCGCCGCATGATTTGCTCAGCTGGTCGCTTACCAGGCCTGGTTTTGTTACTGCGACGAGGGTGGCCTGGCTTCAAGTGAGCGACGCGGATCTTCCGCTTGACGTTGATCCGGCAGCCGTGCTTACCGACAAAATGGTAGAAAACGGCCTGGGGGACGCAGTGCCGATGATGACGTCACGCCGGGTCGACAGCTATGAAGTCGTGTCGGCAACGTCGGGTACCATCATTGCAACGTGTCTTGCAACGACCGGACTTTCCAATGCATCGCGTATCGGAGACGCCCCGGTCGGTTCCAATATGACCGGGACGATCAATATCCTTGCTCATGTTGATTGCCCGTTCTCGGCTGCGGGGCTGGTTGAAGCGATCAGTATCGTGACCGAGGCAAGGACTGCTGCGGTGATGGATCTTGGACTTGATCGCGGAAGCGGGTTGGTTACAGGTACCGGAACCGATTGCATCGTTGTTGCCGCCCCTGCGGGCTCCGACAGGGAGGATTTTGCCGGTTTGCACACACATGCAGGTACTGCCATCGGGCGTTCTGTTTATGACGCTGTTCTGGCTGGAGGGCGGGCCTGGATGGACGAGCAGCGACTGATATGCGAGGCAACATTTGCAGCCAAGCCAACGGCTGCAAAACCGTCTGTACTTACGTGAAATACAACATGAACGACAGTGATGCTTGACGATAGTCAGGGATGTGCGGACCTTATGAGAAAGATCAGGTTGACGGCGCAGTTAGGGTAGATTAACCAGCAATTGGAATGGTTCCGCTTCGGCGGATTAAAACGGGAACGTGGTGACGCTTTTGCAAGGTCAATCCACGACTGCCCCCGCAACTGTGACCGTTGAGCTCTTTCTCACAATGCCACTGAAGACTTGTTCTTTGGGAAGGCGAGAGGGAAGCGAAGACACGGAAGTCAGGAGACCTGCCATTTCAGTCACCCTGCCTGCATACGAGGGGTATGTTGGCGCGGCGCTCCGTAGCGGTGACAACTTTGATGTTGCCGTGTCGGAGCGAAGACAGAGCGTCTCTCCAGCATTAGTTCCGAACACGGCTCGTAGGTAATTGCGCCACTGGCGCATAAAGTTGGAGCTGATATGCGGAACTTGACATGCCTGACCTGCCTGACCTGCCTTTCAACCCTATTTTCGGGGGCAGATGTCCTGGCCCAGCAGACATTGAATGATGAAATGGTGCTTGATTCGATTGTTGTCACCGCGCCGCTTAGACGTGAAGCAGACATAGCGACAGCAACAAGTTCAGTTTCGGTAATCGATGAAGAGGAGATTGCCCGTTCACCAGCTGCTGATATTGCCTCGCTACTCCAATCACAGCCAGGCGTCAGCGTCTCTGCCTACGGAGGGCTCGGATCACCCGCGGCCGTAAGCCTGCGAGGGGTGTCATCTACTCAGACACTTGTTCTGATCAATGGCGTTCGGGCCACATCAGCCACAAGCGGGACAACATCCATCTACAACATTCCATTGTCAGCAGTGTCGCGGATCGAAATTGCCAAAGGGCCACACTCTGCCCAGTATGGCGCCGACGCAGTCGGAGGAGTGATCAACATCATCACCAAAAATGGCGATGCATGTCCGGATGCAAAGAGCCATTGCTCAAGCATTACGACAGGTGTCAGCTATCCCTGGGGTAGCGAGGTACGTCTCGAAACACGCGGAAAGACCGAAAATGGCTTGAGTTATGCTGTGGGCGGAGGATTGCTTGGAACAAGGGGATACGATTTTACGACGCCCGACAACTGGGGTCATGAACCTGATGACGACGGATTCATGCAGGGAAGCTTCGATTTCAATCTTTCCCAGGAATTTGATTGGGGAAGGCTCTATGCGGATGGGCTTTATGCGCGGGGGCAATCGCAGTTCGACGATCGCCATCCAAATCCCGACGAGTCGACGACCAAGACGTTTGCTGGGAAGATTGGCGTCCGTGTAGATCATGCCGATGACTGGTTCTCGACCGTAGAGTTCTCCGGTGCACTCGACAGACAGAAGAACAGCCGGGACGGAATAGCCGCTCACGACGATTATGAAACTCTCCGCTACGGTGTTTTTGCATCAACACAAAAGACGATTGATGTCGGCCCTGCGCGACACGTCTTCAGTGGTGGTCTTGAGGCCTATGAGGAACACGTCGACACCAATGCCGTGGACTTTGAAATTGAGGAAAGATCCCTGGTTGGGATATTCGGTCAGTACGGGTTGGAATATGATGCCTTCAATCTGGATGCCGGCATCCGATACGACCATAATGAACAATTTGGTGATGCCACAACCTACAATGTCGGCGCACGATATGAACTCCTGAATGGCTTATCGGCAAGAGCCTCATTCGGTACCGGCTTTCGCGCTCCCACATTCAATGATCTTTACTATCCGGGCTACTCGAACCCTGACCTCAAGCCGGAGCGTTCCCGCTCTCTTGAAGCAGGTCTGTTCTGGGAAATCAGTCAGGACACCAGCCTTGATCTTGCGCTTTACAGGACCTGGATTTCCGATGCGATAGCCCTCGATACGGCGTACATTCCATACAATGTGGGGCGTGCCAGAATTACGGGCTTTGAAGCGACCCTTCATCACAAGATCAACGAGGTGTGGGACGCGAGCGCGAGCGTGGATATCCGTGATCCCCGTGACGAAGATACCGGCAAGTACATTGCCAACCGGGAGCGGCTCAAGGCTACGCTGAAAACAACATTTGCTCCGACAGAAAAACTGAATCTTTCAGCACAACTGCTCTATGGAGGAAGCCAGTATTCTGATCCCGCCAATACCTCGAAGCTACCTGACTATATAACGGTTGATTTCACGGCGCGTTATAGCCTTGATGCTCAGTCCGAGTTGCGGCTTGCAGTCCTTAATGTCTTTGATGCCACGTACTCTACGCGGGAATATTATCGGGCACCGGGCAGAACCATCAACCTCAGCTTCACGCGGGACTTCTGATCGGGAATGTGTGAACGGAATGGAGACGGGATGGGTGCACAAATCACAAACGTAGGGACAAACACCCGCAAGGACGATGTTCAACACGTTTGGAGAAAACTGATCCTGACTTGTTGTCTTATCCTCGTTTCTCTGTTTGCCGAACCTGCCTTGGCCGAGGACCGGCCACAGCGTGTCGTCTCTCTCAATGTATGCACCGACCAGATGGCGATGCTCGTGGCGGAGGAGGGGCAAATCTATTCTCTCTCCCATTTGGCAACGGATGCGTCAGTGTCCATGATGGTAGAGGAAGCCCGCAGGTATCCTGCCAATAGCGGGCGAGCCGAAGAGGTCTTCATGATGAAGCCTGATCTTGTAATCGCCGGTTCATATACAACCCGTACGACGGTCGAGCTTCTGCGCAAACTCGGAATACGGGTAGAGGAGTTTACGCCTGCCACCTCCCTCGACGATGTACGTGTCGAGCTTCGCCGTATGGGGCAGCTTCTTGGACAGGAGGAACGTGCCGCAACGGTAATCGCGGAATTTGACGCAAAGCTGGCGGAGCTAACCTTGCAACCGGCAACAGGAAAGAGCGTCGCACTCTACTATGCCAACAGTTACACTTCGGGTGGAGGAACACTCGTTGATGCTGTCGTTGAGGTTGCCGGGCTCAGGAATATCAGCCGAAACATTGGCTTGACTGGATTAGCCAGATTACAGCTGGAGGATTTGATTACTGCAAGCCCTGATATTGTTGTTCTGGGGGACCATCAATATTCAACGCCGGCGCTAGCGCAGGCGAACTTCAGCCATCCGGCATTCGTGAGCTTTATTCGGGGCCGGACTGTGGTGGCAGTGCCGCCGCCTGAAACGATATGTGGCGGGCCCTGGAATCTTGAGGCCGCGCATGCACTGAGGGAAGCGGCGCTGGGACAGGAGCAGGGAGACACTTGAGCGATCTGTTTTGGTATCGGTTGCTGCTCTGCCTGCTTTCCTTGGCAACGGCTTTGTTATTTCAGCTGTCGCTCCTGGTTGGTCCGGCCGGGTTTGGTATATCGGACAGCCTTCATGGGTTGATTTCAACTGATGCAGGTTCCATCGCACTGATCATGCAAGAAATACGACTGCCGCGGGCAGTTCTTGGTCTGATGGTCGGCATGACACTCGGATTGTCTGGCGCGGCGCTCCAAGGCTATTTGCGAAATCCGCTGGCCGAACCGGGCTTGATAGGGGTCAGTTCTTCGGCCTCACTGGGTGCCGTACTGGCAATCTATACAGGTGTCGCCTCGACGTTTCCCTTGAGCGTACCACTATCAGCGTTAGCTGCCGCTGTTATTGCAGTAATCATCGTGCAGATACTGGCTGGCGCGTTCGGTGGTGTCTTGACGGTTATCCTTGCAGGTGTTGCAGTCTCCACCTTTGCTACGGCGATGACATCGCTTGCACTTAATCTATCTCCAAATCCCTATGCGGCATTGGAAATCATGTTCTGGATGCTTGGATCACTTGCGGATCGATCCATGGATCATGTCTTGCTGGCTGGCCCTGTCATGTTGATCGGCTGGCTAATGCTATTCGGGCTTGGTCGTTCCCTGGACGCCCTGACATTGGGGCGTGACGCTGCTGCAAGCATGGGGATAGACCTCAAACGCGTACAATTCCTTGCAGTGTTTGGAACGGCTGCAGCTGTTGGAGCGGCAACTTCGGTCGCCGGGGCAATCGGTTTTGTAGGCCTGGTCGTTCCACATATCCTGCGTCCGCTGACGGGGTCTCTGCCTTCCCGCCTTTTGCCGACGAGCGCTCTTGGCGGCGGTGCGATTGTCCTTGCTGCGGATATCGTTGTCCGTGTTATTGCTCCTGAACGGGACTTGAAACTTGGTGTAGTGACTGCCGTGGTTGGCGCGCCGTTCTTTCTATGGTTGGTGTGGCGCACTAGGAGGCAGGTCTTGTGACAAATCAGGCTCTCGTGGATGTAAGCTTGAGCCAAGTCGTACTTGGTCGTCGCATTGTGCTTGGAACGATCTGCCTGTCGGTGGCTCCAGGAGAAGTCGTCGGGCTACTGGGCCCGAATGGCGTGGGAAAGTCCACACTTCTTCGAGCAATCTGCGGTCTGATCCGTTATGAGGGAACCGTTGCCGTTGGAGAAAAAGAGATAACCGCGTTACGTGGGCACGAACGCGCTGCAAAGATTGCCTATGTGCCACAGGACCATGATGTTGCATGGCCGATTCGAATAGCAGATCTCGTCGCGCTTGGCCGAACGACTGGCAACGCTGGCCTATCGCGGCGATTAACTCTTGATGATGAACGCGCCATTCATGAAGCAATGCAATTGATGGATATTGCCGATCTGGCAACGCGTACCATGGACGCCTTGTCAGGAGGAGAAAAATCGCGTGTCCTTGTCGCCCGGGCACTCGCGCAAGAAACACCGCTCCTGGTGGCTGACGAACCTGCTGCCGGTCTGGACCCGGCCCATCAGATCAACCTGATGAAGACTTTTCGTGCGTTGGCGGGCGATGGACGTTCCGTCATTGTGTCAATGCATGATCTGGGTCTCGCAGCGCGCTGGTGTACGCGCCTGATCCTTCTCGACAAACAGGGGGTTGTTGCTGATGGATTGCCGGAAATGGTCCTGCAGCCAGACAATATTGCACGGGTATACGGAGTTTCTGCCTATCTGAAGACAGAGAATGAAGGTCTCATTGTTCAGCCGCTTGATACATTGATAACAGCCTCTCAAGGGACACGGACGGGGCTTTGTGAAAAGTGAAAAAGCAGGTCAGACCGTAAAATTCGATAGGCGGTTTTCGAAAGCTTCGGGACCGGAAGTCCCTAACTCACAGCTCAACGTAGACTTGGAAGCCGAGACGGAGGGATCATCACACAGCATCTGCTCCAGATCGTACACGATCCAATCCGCCGGAACCAGCATCATTGATTTTCATACCAGCCGCGCACGAACTGCGAGATCACGCTGTTAGGTCTCGGTAAGAGAACCGCCAGCCTAGATGGACCCAAGCCTGGAGGAGGAAATTGGCATCCCTCGTCTGCCGGGCCCGAGACCTCAGCCCGCCTTCGTCGCGAACAGCTGTCCGTCCCAGAATTTCATATTCTGCGATCCTTGGGAATCCTGACAGTTAGCGTCATTGAGAGCTTTCGAAGGCGGGTGGCACCGCGACACTTGTAGAAGATCGTCTTGCAAGTTACGGATCAACCACAACGTGTCACTTGGAAAAAATATACCGATGTTTCCATTCTCCGAGTCAGATCCAGTACGACATTCGAGCCCGCTACCCAAGGCCTGCGATGTGGTGATCGTGGGTGGCGGCATTATTGGTGTCACGACGGCGATCTTCCTTGCGGCTAACAATATTCGGGTCGTTCTTCTAGAGAAGGGACGTATTGCTGCCGAACAGTCATCGCGGAATTGGGGGTGGATAAGAAAACAGGGACGAGACGCGGACGAATTGCCAATCATGATCGAGGCCTCTCGCTTATGGCAACAATTGGATGAAGAATGCGGCGAGGATATCGGCCTGAAACGGAGTGGCGTTACATATCTTGCAAGAACGCAAAAGGATATGGCGGCGTTCGCGGATTTTATGAAGATTGCCGTCGCCCATGAGATGGATACCCACCTTGTTGACCAAAAGCAGGTCTCTTCAATGATCAGGGGAATGGCACGTACCTTTGTCGGAGCAATGACGACGCCATCCGACATGCGGGCAGAGCCGTGGCTGGCAGTTCCTGCTCTTGCGCGACTTGCTGCTCGAAAAGGTGTGACAATTATTGAAAATTGCGCAGTCCGAGCACTCGATATCCTTGCTGGTGAGGTTGCGGGTGTCTGGACAGAGTGTGGCAAGATTGAAGCTTCCAGTGTGATGATTGCAGGCGGTGCATGGTCGTCACTGCTCTTGAGGAAGCACGGCGTTTCTATACCGCAACTGAGTGTGAGGTCCACCGTGGCCGCCACTGGTCCCTTGCCGGAATTTCATTCGGGCGCTGCCATAGATCACGATATTGCATTCAGGCGCAGACGGGATGGTGGCTACACGCTGGCGCCAGGTGGGAGCAATCTTCTTTACATCGGTCCTGATGCTTTCCGTAGTATGACGAAGTATATTCCGGCCCTGATCGCCAACCCTTTCGCTACGAGTTATCGACCCATGGCTCCGGTCGGATTTCCCGACAGTTGGACGACATCTCGGGAGTGGACGCCAGATTGTAAAAGCCCTTTTGAGCGGATGAGGGTGCTCAATCCTGCTCCTGGTCAGTCTGATCTGGCTTCCATTGTCCGCGGCTTCAAGAAGCTGTTTCCGCAACTCGAAAATGTTTGTCTAGAAACAACGTGGGCGGGGATGATTGATGCGATGCCGGATGCCGTGCCAGTGGTGGATCGCATCAGCGCAATCCGAGGGCTTTTTGTAGCAACGGGTATGAGCGGGCATGGTTTTGGTATTGGGCCAGGTATTGGAAGGGTCATGTGTGCCATGATCCAGGGAGACAATGTTGGTCACAAGCTCGACCGTTTCCGGCTCTCACGTTTCACCGATGGAAGCCCTATTCGAATGGGGCCATCTGTTTGATAGGGCTCAATTTTGCGACCGGTCTATGTTCATTGCAATCTGGCACCGCCACCGTCTGATAGCGAAGGCTTGATCCATTCGGGAATTGAACCCTCATCCTGTTCATATTCGGATAGTCCCGTCTCGATCCAGCGCGTGAAAACATCGAGAGCCAATCTTTCGAAAGGAAGATGGCGGACCCGTGTGTCCTATGTGATTGCTCGTGCCAGTACTTGTGGTGCTTTCTGCTCCTGGATCTTGGCATTCAATGCAAGGTGGGCTCATCGGGTGCCAGAAGTCTTTCAAGCCCCAACTCCCTGACACCGTCCTCGAATTCCTGCCAGGCTTCCTCATCGCTTTCAAATGGCTCGGCCCATACGACGGAATTGTTGTCTTCATCGACCAGTTCGAGGTTCCATTCCGTCGAGTGCTCGGTCCGGAAAATGTGGACTTCTACCCTCATGCTGCCGCTTACAACGGTGCACGAGCGGGGTGAGAGGATTATTTTCGGGTCTTCTTCAGACATTTGACACTCCGTTTCCAATCATCTTAGCCGGTTGTCGTATGAGTGGAAACCTTATCATTCGTACCCATGGACCCCTTCTGAGCATGGGAATATTGTGGTTTGTTTGCGCGATCGGTCCTCAGGACGAAATACAAGCCGGAATCAATAGCGCCAGACCGTGGAGGATTGGAGCCGCAACTGCGTGGCTCCCGTTTCATATATCTCCGGGCCCTGGGCCAAGCAGATGGTCTTGCCAACCTGGCGCGATCTCGAGTGAGGCCTCGACAAGCGAGGCACTTAAGAAGTGCCGCCGCCCTGGGGCCATTCCTCGCAAAGAACTAAAAGCTCCGAAGGTGAAAGGTCTGCGAGAGAAAGTTCTGGCAACAGATCGTTGTCGCCGACAAGGTCGCGGCCGACGGCGGCCGAAAACAGACTCGTGCCGGCCTCGTGCAATACGGCGGGCAAACCGACGATGCGACCGAGAAGACTGGTGGCAACCAGGCCAAAAGGGACATCTTCATAAATATAACGGCTGTCTGTGGTCGCCGGCCCAAATCCCCCGCGTCCCTCATGGTGCATCTGCTGGTTCATCTCTGAGACACTGCCCATTGGAACATGAAAAGATAGGGAGAAGTGCTCCTGCACTGTGCGGACTGAGACATTGAACTTTTCTGCGATTCTCAAGCGTTCCAGATCGAGTGCTTCAATCAGACGGCCAACGGCGGGAGTGACGTGTTCTCCTTGCCCCCACACCTCTGCCTTTTCCATGCGGGTCAGGTTGAGAAGCGCGATTGCGAGGTGGTTCTGCGGGTTAAGGTTGGAAAGCGCGATGGCAAGGAGGCCGTCACGGCTGACAAAACGGTCGCCAAAAAGCTCAGTGCAAAGATCCTTTCCAGCATCGGACATCGATCTTGGCAATGTCGCAAGATCGATCTTCTGCCGGACGGTATTGACGGAAACGCCGGTGTAATCTTTGTCCTGACGCCCCGTCAGAAGCGTCGTACCCCACACAGTAATCGGCAATTGTATGTTGCGCTCGGCTAACCGTCTGGCGAGATATAGAGCCCCAAATGAACTGTGTGAACTGACAATAACAGGCTGGCCTGAAACGAGGTGAGGATGCGCCGCATCAAAGGCCAGTCGATGGCCATTGGCAGGCAAGGCGACGACGACCGCGTCGGCGCCCATTACTGCCTCCGCGCATTCAGTCGCAATGTCGATCGTTCCGGAAAATTCGACGGCGCCCTTTGCCGACAAAGCTGATCCATTGGCCAGCTTGTGCGTACGCGAACCAGATGGTGACCAAATGACGGGTCGGTGTCCGGCCTTGGCAAGAAATGCCGCCATGCCAAAGGCAATTGCTCCTGCGCCCAAAATTGCAACCCGCATCGTCAAGCTTTCTCCGTTTCTCTAGATGAATTCGGCCCTGAAGAAGATTGGGTGTTGACGGGCCGTCGTGTTCCTGAGGTGTCTGCTTTCAGTTCTGCCCTAGCACGTATTTTCTACAAAAGGACCGAATAAAGAAAACTTGTCATTTGTCACTAGCGTTTAGAATGCGTTTTATGCACTATGTAATTGTTATAATGCAAGTGAAGCATGATAAGTCTATGGAAATACGGGATCTCGAAGCTTTTCTGGCAGTAATGTCGACTGGTAGTATCACTGGAGCGGCGAGGATGCTTGATCGTTCCCAGTCCCAGGTTACCCGTCTTATTCAGGACCTCGAAGCTGCTCTCGATTTCCCGCTGTTCGAGCGTAATGGCCCCAGGATCACTCCCAGCCACGAAGGGGTAGCTTTCCATGAGGATGCCGAGCGTTTTGTCAGCGGCATTGGCCACTTGCGTGATCGCGCAAAGGCGATTGCCAGCAGGCGGCCCGAGCCGATCGAAATAGCGGCAACCCCGGCATTCGCGAGTGGGTTGGTGCCCCTAGCTTTGGCAGAGATGCCGCAAGATCGTCTTCCGCAAGCCATGCACCTTCGCAGCATGCCGGCCGAAGCTGCTGTGCAGTCGGTTCTGGCTCGCACTGCGGATTTTTGCGTAACCTCGCTCCCCGCTGATCAGCCTGGCCTGGAGGTTCAAGGGTTCTTTGAAGGCCGCTGCGTAGCGGCTGTCGCTGGTCACGATCCGCTGGCGTTACAGGCAACCGTTTCACTGGCCGATTTTGCTGGCCGCACGCTGGTGACAATGGCCAACCCGTTTCGCCTGCGTCACCGTATCGACCAGGCATTGGAGGTGGCCAATATCTCTCCCGGCCGGATTATTGCTACCAATGCAGCGATGAATGCCGTTCAGATCGCATCGACGGGACTCGGTATTGCCATTATCGAACCGGCGACCGCTTATGGGCTGCAATCTGCTCCTGTCGTGATCCGCCCGCTGGATATCAAAATCCCTTTTCTCTGGGCAATTTTCAGTGCAGCTTCAAGGCCTCTGTCGGCCGGTGCACGTGAACTGATCCAGCGCATTGTGCAAATCGCCTCTGTTCGGATCCCGGATCTTATTGTTCATGATCCTCGAAACATGGCTCGAATTTCCGAAAGCGTCTTCGCGGGCCCTAGCGTTCGTACAGGTTGCCAGAACCGACACGGTGGCCGATCTGGCAGAAATTCCGGAGAGGGGAGCAATTTGGCTCCGTCACAAGAGGGCTGAACGATGAGCCCAAGAAGATCAAAATCAAGTAAGGAGAGAGAGATGAAAGACTTCACCACAACCCGGCGATCAACGCTGAAGCTCTTGGCGGCTGGAACCGGCATTTTGGCTGCGCCGGCGATCATTCGTCCGGCATTTGCCCAAAGCAAGGTTGTCAATATCACGACCTATGACAAATTTGTACCGCAGTCATTCATTGATCAGTTCCAGAACGATACCGGAATTGAAATCCGTGTACGGCTTACCGATGACCAGGGTAAGCAGTACAATCTGTTGACTGCGGAAGGTGATACACCTTCCACCGATATCGTAACCGTCACGGGCCACCGCTTGTCGCAGTTCATGAGTTCAAATCTCCTGGCGCCTCTGGATACTGATCGTCTCAAGAACTGGGGCAATCTTGCATCGGCCTATCAAGGTGCTCCACAGCTGACCATCGATGGTAAGACATATGGCCTGCCGCTATTGGCGGGATTTGAGGGACTTGCCCGAAACACCGATTATACGAAGGCATCAGATAGCTGGAGCATCATGTTTGATGAGGAGTATAAGGGGCTGACATCCTATATCATCACGGATTTTCTTTCTATCGTCATGCGCTACCAGGGCAATGATGGTGACTATGTAACCTATGGTGACAAGCCGGATGTTGCTCAGAAGGCGACAAATCAAGCCCGCGACTTCCTCATAGAACACAAGGATATGGTACGTAAGTACTATGACGCTGCCGCGGAAGTTCAACAGATGTTCGTCAACGAAGACATCTATCTTGCGCAGACGTGGTCAGGCCCGGCGGCAAAACTCATCATGGACGGCCATCCGATCGAGATCTCCGTGCCAAAGGAAGGTACGTTCGGGTTCCTCTATTCCTTCAACGTGGTCAATAATGCGCCAAATGCGGATGCTGCTTACACGTTCCTCGACGCGATCCTGTCGTCGCCGGAAATCGGTGCAGCAATGACACGTCAGTCCGGTTTTGCATCCGCTTTTGACGGTGTTGACAAGGTGCTGGACGACAAGGAACGGGCTGCCTTGACTCTTCCGTCAGAGCAGATGGAACGCATTCAGTTCTTCTCCTCGGTCAATCGTGACATGAAGAACGAGATGATCGACAGAGCAACAGCTGAAATAAAGTCTGCATGATGTTATGTCTGTGCGGTCAGTGAGCTGATTGCACAGACACCCCAAATATCCTTCAGAGCCAGGAACAATTAGAATGGTGGATACGACGACGCATCGCCGGCCCCTTGTCTCGCCGACGATGCCCCGCTATGGCGGTTGGATCGGCAAAATTGTCGGCTCGGGTCTCTATCGCTATACGATCGGAAGCCTTGCGAATAATCGACGCGTTCGGCTTGCTGTCCTTGCAGGGGTCCCGATTGTCTGGATTGCCTTCTTGCATATTGGGCCAATCCTGCAGATGACCAATATCAGTTTTCTGGCGAACTATCCGCCGCAGCCGAACAAAAGCAGTGCATACACGTTGGCGAATTATGCAAGCTTCTTCTCGGAGAGTCTCTATTTTGTGCCATTCGTTCGTAGCCTGATCTTCGCGACTGTGGTTACGATCTCCACTTTGCTGATCGTCTATCCAGTCGCCTATTACGTTGCGAAGGTGGTTCAGCCAAAGAACCGCATGCGTGCACTTCTGCTTTTGCTCATCCCTTTCTGGGCAGGCGAATTAATCCGGACATTCTCTGTGATCATGCTGCTTGCCAATCGTGGCGCAGTGAATGTGCTTTTACGTGAACTGGGGTTTATCGATCGGCCGATACCGATGCTCTATACGTTCTTCTCCCTCAGCTTCGGGGTCATCTATCTTCTGGCTCTCTATATGTTGTTGCCGCTCTATTCGGCGATTGAGAAAATTCCGAACCCGCTGATCCATGCGGCGGCTGACCTGGGGGCGGGCCCCTTTCAGCGTTTTCGACGCGTGATCTTGCCGTTGTCCAAGGACGGTATCGTTTCAGGGTGCAGCCTCGTTTACCTGACGGCCATCGGTGTGTTTGCCGCACCGCTTTTGCTCGGCGGGCCGAACGCAGTCATCTTTCCAGAGGTTATTGCAACCCTTTTCCACGGATCCAACAATAAATGGCCCGAAGGGGCGGCGTTTTCAATGATCATGCTTGTCGTGTCGTTGAGTACGGTCGGGCTGTTCATGCGGATTGTTGGTGGCCGTTCCGTCCGGCTGATGTAGGGGAAGCTGATGCGAGTTTATTTCAACGACCTTCCGAAAACCGCACTGGGAGCGTCTTATTGGCTCTTTGCGATCTACCTTGTACTGCCGCTCGCGCTGATGATGGCGATGAGCTTCAAGGACGCCAATTTCATCGCCTTTCCGATCGATAGCTGGACGCTCGATTGGTATGGCAAGGTCATCCAGGACCAGCAATTCATTGAAGCTTCGCTCTATTCGGTCGGAATAGCTGTGGCGACTACGGTATTTGCCACCATTATCGGCGTGTGGATCGCATTGCTCATTTCTGCAGAAAATGTAAGGGGCAAGGCATTGATCTTCGCACTTGCCTGCCTTCCAGCTGTCGTGCCAGGTCTCATCAACGCAATTTCAATGCGGATCTTTATCCGGTTTCTGGATATCCCGACGGGAACCTTTGCCATCATCCTTGCCCACACCGTCCACGCCGTTCCTTTTGTCGTTATCATGGTACTGACGCGACTGCGCTCCATGCCGGTCAATCTTGTGGATGCGGCGCGCGATCTTGGCGCGGACCCATTGATTGCCTTCCTTCGTGTCACGATCCCTTATCTGGCGCCGGCATTGTTCGGCGGCATGATCTTTTGCGTACTCACCAGTATTGACGATTTCGTTCGAACATTCTTCCTAGGAGGTTATCAGGCAACGTTGCCAATGCTGATCTTTGCAAAGGTGCAAGGGGGAATGTCGCCAGAAATCAACGCCATGGCGACGGTCGTGCTGATCGTTACCACCGCCATCGGCCTTTATGCCGAACATCTTTCTCGCCGTTCCAGGAGCTGACGCGAATGCAGCCTGTTGTCCAATTCAAGAACGTCAACAAATTTTATGGCTCCCTTGCAGCTGTCGATAACCTTGACCTCGCCATCGTGCCGGGTCAGTTCGTTACCCTGCTTGGACCGTCAGGTTGTGGAAAATCCACGACACTGCGCATGCTCGGTGGTTTCGAAAACCCAAGCTCGGGCGAAATATATGTCGATGGCCATCCGGTCACGCACTTGCCTCCCAACAAACGCAACGTCAATATTGTCTTTCAGGACTATGCACTCTTTCCGCATCTGACGGTTGCTCGTAACGTTGCGTTCGGTCTCGAGCTGAAGGGCATGGAGCGCCGCGCAATCCATGAACGTGTCTCCGAACTCCTTTCACTCGTCTCGCTTGAAGATTATGCCGATCGAATGCCTGCACAATTGTCGGGCGGCCAACGCCAGCGCGTGGCGCTGATGCGTGCACTCGCCCCAGACCCGGACGTTCTCCTGCTCGATGAGCCATTGTCTGCTCTGGATGCCAAATTGCGCCAACAGATGCAGATTGAATTGAAATCTATCCAGCAAACAAGTGGAAAGACCTTTGTTTTCGTCACGCATGATCAGGAAGAAGCCCTGACCATGTCAGACGTTATTGTCGTGATGAATAGGGGAAGGGTCGAGCAAATCGGCAGGCCAGATGAACTTTATGCCCGACCGCGCAACCGCTTCGTTGCCAATTTTATCGGCCAGAGCAATTTTCTTGACGGAAATGTTGTTTCAGTGAGCGGTGATGTCGCAAATGTAAATTGGCTGGGAAACATGGTTCATGCGGCTATAAATGGCACCAACCCTCGACCAGGATTAGGCGTCACTGTGGCCCTTAGACCGGAGGCGCTCTATTGTCTGCCTGCCAAGGACGAGAGGCGGCTGTCGCTTAAGGCAATGATCCGACAGCGCATCTTCAAGGGCGCTCATACATCGCTCACCGTAACACTGGAGAACGGCACGAACCTTGTCGTTCAGCTTGACCCCGTTGAACTTTCGCATATCGAGGGTGACGAAGTATGGGTCGGATGGCGCGAGCAGGACGCCGTTCTGTTGGCAAATCCATCGGAGGCCGGTTTATGATAACGCAACTGCAACAGGAGCATCGCCTTGCCGAGTTGATCGCTCGCGTGAAACAGGATCTTAGCTACCTGAACTATCCGCCGATTGACTGGTCGAAGCCTGTGGTGGCTTCTAGTGACGAGCCGGTCACCGACGTGGTCATCATTGGTGGTGGAATGTGCGGCCTTGTCGCCTGGCATGCATTAACCCGTGCTGGCATCGGGAATGTGCGAATTGTCGATCGTGCACCGAAGGGCTTCGAGGGGCCATGGCTTACATATGCTCGCATGGAGACCCTTCGTTCCCCCAAAAACCTTCTGGGTCCGGCGCTTGGCATCGCCTCTTTGAGTTTCCGTGCCTGGTATACTGCGCTTTACGGTGAAGCCGACTGGGAGGAATTGTTCCGAATTCCGCGACCGATGTGGATGGAATATCTCAAATGGTATCGCACAGTCATGGAAATACCCGTCGAGAATGAAACAAACGTTTTGCGCATCGTTCCACGTGCCGACGGTTTGTTGGAACTTGAAATCGATGGTGGCAAGGCATCAATCCTTACTCGCAAGGTGGTCATGGCAACCGGCCGTGACGGACTTGGCGAA
>JAEWDP010000076.1 GCA_023390055.1 Pseudomonadota bacterium
ATGCTGCGGGCCAGCATGATCTGCTCGACCTCTTCTTTCATCAGAAGGCCGAAAGACTGAACGCGTCTGGATTACCTGATGTCTTTCGACCGCAGGAAATCCGGACCTTCCTGCATAAGCTTGTCGATCATTCCATCGGTCAGACCGACTATCCCCTCAGGCTGCACGCCATACGCATGCATGGTGCCCATGAAGGCCATGTTCCGGCCATCTCGGCGTTGTCTCGAAAGGGCAGCTACATTCTTTGCCAGTTCGGTTCCATCGACAACACAATCCTTAAAGAGGCAAGCCCGGGCGAGCTGTTGTTCTGGCTGATGATCGAACAGTCTATCAAGGAAGGGGGGACGCAGTTCGATTTCGGGCTGGGTGACCAGCCCTACAAACGAAGCTGGTGCCCGCAGGAAACAGTTCTCTATGATACGCTATTGCCCATCACGAAAGCGGGCAGGATAGCTCTGCCCGCTTTTGTGATGGGCACCCGTATGAAGACGGGTATCAAGAAGAACAAGGCGCTCTATGGCCTGATCCAGAAAGTCCGGGCACTTGCGTGATGGCGCCGCCGTCAAGCAGTATCCGCGTCAACCGTCTCAAAGGCAGCGACAACAGCAAGACCGGCAAATCCGTGACCCGCAATCGTTGACGTCATGCGGCCCTGCTTCGATCGGACAGACGTGTAAGCGTGCCCGCCTTCATGACGGACAGGTTGGCGTAATGTTGCGAAGTGAAGCTTTCGAGGAGGCCAGGCAATGCACTGTCGTCGGGATCGACGACGGTAAACAAGATCTCGGCATCGCGGCTGCGACCAAGGCGACAAACCCCGTCCACATCCGTCGCTCCGCATTCAAGCAGAACGAGATCATAGGCATCGGCAAGTGCATCCATGATCATGGTCAGTCGATCGACACCGCGCATGGCTGTGGCTGCATCAGCTGTTCCTTGGGGGATGATGTGGGCATCCGAATGCCGATCACGATGAATTGCTTCACCGAAGGCTGCCTGCCCACACAGGAGATCGGTTATGCCAGGCAAGCTATCTTCGATCATCATCTGCGAGGGGCAAGCGCCTCCGGTCATGTCGATGATGATTACCGAGCGGCCCCTATCGGCGACTTCCCTCGCCAGCATGACAGTTGCGGCTGAACCCGCATCACCATCTGGTGACACGGCGATTGCAACGGATGCGCCGTAACGGAGCAGGTGAGTTGCAACCGTCTCGATACCGAACGGGTCGTCCTTGTCATCGTCTCCGGGTTGCGGGATTTCCTCGTCTCGCACCGGAACGTTTTCTTCCTGCCCCAAGCCGTCCATATCATTTTGTTCGACATCGCCTGAGGATGTGGCATTAAGCCTTTGAAATTCCGCAACGGCCTGAGCCTGAATATGATGGATGGCTGGCGCGTCTTCCGATATCGCCGCGTCGACTTCCTCTCCCGGATAGCGAAATGCACGGCCAGAAAACAGTTCACCCAGCATGATGACCATTGCGCTGATGATCAGGGATGCAAGCGATACAACGATGACGATCGGAACAGTCTTGGGAAAATAGGGTTCCAGTGGCACGATCGCACCGGAGACGATACGGGCATCGGCAGGTGCCGCGCCGGGCTCCTGGCGGGAGGCAGCCTCCCGGTAGCGGGAAAGATAAGTTTCGAGAAGCTGGCGCTGTGCCGCGGCTTCACGCTCCAGTGCACGTAGACCAACCTCCTCCGCGCCGACCCTGGCAGAATCTGCCTTCAACGCCTCAAGGCTCTGGACAAGCTGGTTCTCGCGCAGGCGTGCAACGTCCGCTTCGTTGTCGAGGCTTGCCAGGACCTTGCGGGTCTCGCTGTCGATCTGGCGGCCAATTCCTTGCAGCTGTGCACGCAGACCCCGTAAACGCGGATGGTTTTCCATCAAGACGACCGACTGGTCCGAAATCTGCGCCTGGAGACTGGCTTCACTCTCCTTCAGTCTCTGGATAACCTGAGAGCCCATGACATCGGCAAACATGTCGGGGTCTTGACCTGCCTCGACAGCAGCGCGGACATTTTGCGCCCTCGCCTCGGCCGTGGCCCGCTCGGCGCGGACCCGTGCCAGTTCCGTCGAGATATCGTTAAGCTGCTGGGTCGCAAAACTGCTGGTTTCGGTCGTCTGGAAAAGGCCGGCCTCGGCCCGATACTCCGCAACCTTTCGTTCAGCCTCACGCACCTTTTCTGTCAGGCTGGCAATTTCGGGTTCAAGCCATTTTGCGGTATCGGACTGTGTATCGATCTTCGCCCCACTCTCCCGCATCAGATAAACCTGTGCCATCCTGTTGGGGATTGCTGCTGCAAGTTTCGGATCTTCGGACGAGAATTCAATCGCAATGACCCGTGAGTTTTCGACCGGATAGACATTGAGTTTCTCGCGGAATTCCCGCACGACCCTCTCGTCCGACGCGACGGCCAGCGGATCCTTTGCAAGTCCCAACAAGACGAGCGGATTGGGAATGAGCGCCTGTCCCTGCGGATCAAACTCGGCGATCTCGTGAAGGCTCAACTCGCTTGCAACCTGCTTTATCAGATCACTCGACTGCAGGACCTCGGCCTGGCTGGTAATGTTCAACGCATCCAGAACAGGGTCATTGGCCGATAATTGCACTGTTGAAAGACCTGGCGAGCGTTGCTCGATCAAGATGCGCGCCTCGCCCCGATAACTCGGCGTCATCATTGTCGTGGCGACAAGTGCCGCGCCGGCAGCAAACACCGTCACGCCTAGAATGCGACGCCGGCGCTCCCAAAGAGCCGTGAAGAGGCATCTGAGATCGATATCTGCATCTCTGTTATCGTCCAATGCGCCCAACATGCCCCAGCTCCAGCTCTTTTGATCCGCACGATGGTAAACCGTCATGGTAACGCGAGAGTTAATGCCGGATATTGGCCGCAGGCCGGAGCACGCCTTTACCGTGTATTAACCCTAATGGACGGATAACGGGTTGATCAGATCTGCAATCCGGAGCCTTAAGCGAATGGACTTCGCCCGTCGAACATGCCTGAGGGCGCTTGCTCTTACCTCCATTGTGGCAGGGCTTGCAGCGTGCTCGACATACCAGCCCGCGCCAAAATCGTTCGAGGAGGCAACAATTCAGCCCTATCGGCTGGATAGCGCCGACCGGCTGCGCATTACCGTCTTCGAGCAACCTGGGCTTTCCAATACCTACACAGTGGATCAGGCCGGCTATATCGCGTTTCCTTTGATCGGTCAGGTTGCAGCACGGGGCGAAACGCTCACCTCGCTTGAAGGGTCGATTGCGGCCCGTCTCAAGCAGGGTTATTTGCGCGACCCGGATGTCACGATCGAAGTCGATCGCTATCGACCTGTCTTTGTCATGGGTGAAGTCGGTCGGCCCGGACAATATTCCTACGTACCGGGAATGACGGTTCAAAACGCTGTCGCCATTGCTGGCGGCTTCACACCACGCGGCAATCAGAGCGATGTGGATGTCACCCGCAAGATCAATGGCGAGATCCTGACCGGACGGACCTCGATCTCAAGTTCTGTGCTTGCGGGAGACACGATCTATGTTCGAGAGCGATTCTTCTGATCACCCATGACAGAAACGGGCCCGTTACGCATCCTGCACTGCTTCAGGTCACCGGTTGGAGGCATATTTCGCCATGTCCGTGATCTCGTTGAAGAACACCGGGCTGGTGGCCATGATGTCGGCATTTTATGCGACAATTCGACGGGTGGCGTCCATGAAGAACAACTCTTCGACACCATCAGGCCGCAACTTTCGCTTGGCCTTACCCGAATACCAATGCGCAGGGCAATTGCACCGTCAGATCTCCCTGCCCTTTTTAGAAGTTACAAGCATATCAAAAGTTTGCAGCCGAACATCCTGCACGGGCACGGCGCCAAAGGTGGCGCACTGGCTCGTTCGATCGGCTCAGTGTTGCGGGTAAACAAGTATCGCGTAGCCCGCCTCTATTCACCGCATGGCGGCAGCCTGCATTTCGATGACGCCACTGTTTCAGGAAAGATGATCCTGCAACTGGAGCGTTTCCAGGAGCGGTTTACCGATGCGCTCGTTTTCGTATGCGACTACGAGCGCTCAACCTGGGAAGCAAAGGTCGGACGACCCAGGACGCGCGCGCAGGTGATCCTGAACGGCGTGCGAAACACGGAATTCGAACCGGTCCTGAACGCCGCCGATGCTGTCGACTTCCTCTATATTGGCATGTTGCGCGACCTTAAGGGGCCCGACGTCTTCCTTGATGCCTTTGCGCGCACGGAACGCGCACTCGCACGTCCTCTTAGTGCACTTATCGTCGGTGATGGCCCGGACCGTGATCGCTACGAGACAATGATCATCGAGCGTGGCCTCAAGAAGAGGGTCCGCATGCTTCCTGCCCGACCGGCACGCGACGCCTTTTCCATGGCAAGGGTCATTGTCGTGCCATCACGGGCAGAGGCCATGCCATATATCGTCATCGAAGCCCTGGCGGCCGGCAAGCCGGTCATAGCTTCACGGGTGGGCGGCATCCCCGAAATCCTCGGATTTGACAGCGACGCGCTTGCCAATCCGGGTGATGCCGGTGATCTTTCCCGCATCATGGCGATCGCCTCCGAAGAGCCCGGCTGGAAAGAGCGCGTCATGCCGAGGCCAGATGCATTTCGATCGACATTCTCCACAACCTCAATGGCAGGCTCGATGCTTGACCTTTATCGCGGCCTGCTTGCCGGGTGAACGTCCGGGAAACAGCTTTCTCCAGTCAAGCGTTTCTTAGCAACTTCCTGCTAAACCCCATGGCTTGAGCAAGCAGTGCAGCGACAGCATGCTGCAAAAGGACAGCACAAATGAACGGGGTGGGCAGGAACAACCAGTTCGAGATCGAACGGTTGCGTCAAGGGGCTTCGAACATGAACAAGGGAGGAGCCGACACAGCTCCACCCGAAACGACCAGGTCGATTCTCAATCCCTTGGCGCTTCAGATTGCGCAACAGTACCGCGATGAAAACTACTCGCCCGCAATGCTGGTCGGCCAGATCCGCCTTCTTGAATTCACGTTGCTTCTCGCGAGCGGACTTTTGGCCGTTGCAATCTTGGGGTCGGCCATCAACATCGGATTGGCATGGAATCTTGTTGCAATCGGTACGGGCGCTGCCATCACCGTTTTCTTGCTGCAGCTTGCCGATGCCTATCATATCCCCTCGCTTCGCGCTGCATCAAAGAGCACCCGGCGGATCCTGATGGCAGGTCTGATCGGTTTCATGACATCAGCCGGCCTTGTGTATTTCATTGGCGGGCAGGCTTTTGGATTTTCCGGTTACGTGGGCTGGTTCGCTGTCTGGCAAGGCTGCCTGCTTGTAGAGCGCCATCTGATTGCCTTTGGAATGCGCCACTGGGCACGCAATGGCCTCATGGAACGGCGCGTCGTCATTGTTGGCGGCGGTGACGCGGCCAAACAGCTGGTTCGTTCGCTTGAACGGCAAGCCGACAACGATATTCGCATATGCGGCATCTTTGATGACCGGGGGGCAGAACGCTCCCCGATGGTCCTTGCTGGCTACCCCAAGCTTGGAACTTTCGCGGAATTGATGGAATTTGCCCGTCTGGCGCGCATTGACATGCTGATCATCGCACTTCCAGCCACCGCTGAAGCGCGCATCCTCGAACTTTTACGCAAACTCTGGGTGCTGCCAGTGGATATCCGGCTCGCCGCTCATGCCGACCGATTGCGATTTCGTCCGCGCTCCTACTCCCACATCGGCGCAGTGCCGATGTTTGATATTTTCGACAAGCCCATCCGCGACTGGGACTCGGTCGCCAAACGAGCCTTCGACATTGCCTTTTCGCTCATCGCGCTTGCCCTTCTGTGGCCGGTCATGGTGGCCGCGGCAATTGCCGTGAAAACAACCTCCAAAGGGCCCGTCTTTTTCATCCAAAAGCGCCACGGGTTCAACAACGAGATCATCGATGTCTTGAAGTTCCGATCCATGTACACCGACATGTCCGATCCAACGGCAAAGAAGGCGGTCACAAAGAACGATCCTCGGGTTACGCCTGTCGGTCGCTTTCTACGCAGGTCGTCAATCGATGAACTGCCGCAGCTCTTCAATGTTCTAAACGGCGCCCTGTCGCTTGTGGGTCCACGACCTCACTCCGTCCATGCGCAGACCGGCGAGCGACGCTATGTCGATGTTGCGGAAAACTACTTCGCACGCCATCGCGTGAAACCCGGGGTGACGGGCTGGGCACAGATCAATGGCCTGCGCGGGGAGCTCGACAGCGATGACAAGATCCGCATGCGGACAGACTTCGACCTCCAGTACATCGAAAACTGGTCGCTGCTATTTGACCTGAAGATCCTGTTCCTCACGCCCATTCGGCTGCTGAACGGGGAAAATGCGTATTGACAATAGTAGCACACGATTGTGGCGTCATGTCATACCGCCAACGGGCCATCACTGGATTGCTCGGGTCAGCGATGATTTTCACTGGCGTGTTCCTGTCCGGGTTCGTCATGTCGGAACCGGCACCTTACGAACTTGTCATGGCAGCACAGATCGTTGTCTGGTTCCTTGCCGGTCTGACGATCTCAAAAACCGTAGCGATCCCGCTTTGCCTGCTTCTCCTGTTCAATACAGGAGGTCTTCTCTCACTCACGGTAATGAGCGACATTGGCGACGCGCCAATGTATTTCGCCGTATCGACGTTTCTGGCGCTCTCGACCGTCCTCTACGCTGCCGTTGTCGAAGACCGCCCACACCGGCTTGAACTCATCTTCAAAGCCTGGATCGCTGCTTCAATCATCACTGCCATTCTTGGAATTCTCGGCTATTTCCACGCGTTTCCGGGAGCTGGCATCTTCACACGCTATGACCGGGCCATGGGCGCGTTCGAAGATCCCAACGTTTTCGGCCCCTATCTTGTCGCACCAATCCTCTATCTGCTTTACCGGTTGTTGACGGGCCGACTTTCACACGCCCCGTTGCTGATTGTAGGGCTTGCAATCCTCGTATTCGGAGTCTTTCTGTCCTTTTCCCGGGCTGCCTGGGGGCTTCTGCTCTTTGGTGGTACTGCCCTGGTATTCCTACTGCTGCTCAAGGAGCGCAGCTCAGCCTTTCGTCTCAAAATACTCGCTCTTTCAATAGCGGCCGTCTTGTTTCTGGCGCTTGCCCTCATCATTGCCATGCAATTCGACCAGGTTTCCGAACTGTTCACGACGCGCGCCCGTCTGGTTCAAGATTATGATGGTGCCCGCCTTGGCCGTTTCGAACGTCACAAGATCGGCTTTCTCCTTTCCATGGAACGACCTCTTGGGCTTGGTCCGATGGAACTCGGGATGATGTACGGCGAGGATGAACACAATATCTGGCTGAAATCACTCACCACCTATGGCTGGCTTGGTTTCTTATCCTACGTGACGTTGATCGTGACGACTGTTGGTTTCGGCTTTCGCTACCTTCTGCGCCAACGCCCGTGGCAACCCTATCTGATCATCGGATGGATCATGATTGTCGGGCACAGCCTCATAGGCAATGTCATCGATACTGACCACTGGCGACATTTCTATCTGCTGCTGGGCATTGTCTGGGGATGCATCGCTCTGGAGCACAAGCATGGCAATCAACAGCGCCTGCGCCGAGCGGTGTCTCGTCCAGCTTGACATTGCCATTCATCGCGCCAGATTTCATCCATGCTGACCGAAACACAGTTGCGCGCAGGACGCGCCATGGCCGGCCTCTCGGTCGAGGAACTTTCCAAAACCACCGGCCTGTCGATAAAGACCATAGAAAACGTCGAGGCCTTTACAAACGGGGACGGCGATGCCGTTGAACGCATCCGTCTGGCGCTCGAAGCACGCGGCATCCTGTTTCTCGCTGCAGGTGAAGACAATCCTGGTGCCGGACCAGGCGTGAGACTGCGCCATAGGGACGCAGACCACGGCATTCGGCCGCAGAACCTGAGTTCTGCCAATGATGGATAGGCTATCTGGGAACATTCAACCAGATCCAGCCGGTCTGGAGGGCTTTAACGAACTTGCTTTGCCACCCGGACGACAGGACCAGGAGAAATCGTCATTTCCAGGTTGCCATACCGTCTTCATGCCGCAATGAACCGAATGTCCCGGCCGATCGCAAATCATCCGGAGCGCTCTGGCATTATGTCCTTATGCGCCTTGATCACCTCGATCGATTATCCCACAAGATGCAAAAAGGCCGGACTGATCCGACCCTTCGCTCCTGCCAGCCAGTTCATCCGTGGTCTGACGAGATACTCATCCTTTTACAGTCACACAGTGACAATCAGATGACACAAACCGGCTCTTCCTCATGATCGAAGGATGAACAGGTCAATCTGACCGATTATGCGGATCTTCCTCGTGAACCGGCGATGAGGGCTACACATCAGGCTTGTTTGTCAACGGTACTCGCCGGACGAAAATTCTTGCCGCACCACGGCTGCCTGCTCCGCGCAATGGCTGCGGGCAGATCGCGACTGAAAACAGATATGCCCGGAGAAAGGGCCCCCGTTCATGGGGAAGAGCCGGAGAAAGTTTCTAAAATGGTCGGGGCGACTGGACTCGAACCAGCGACCCCTTGACCCCCAGTCAAGTGCGCTACCGGGCTGCGCTACGCCCCGACCAGCTCTTAGCGAGCAGCAATCCCTTAGACTTTCGGCATTTTGGAAGCAAGAGGGTAGCAACAAGAAAAAGAACGAAAGTGGAAATAGTGGAATACGTGGCGCACAGTAGCGCAAAGATTCACACGGGTTTTCACACCGATGCTCTTGCGATGTTCACGGCTGCCTATCGGTCTTTAGCCGACCGTTTCCGTTCGAAGTCTCAACCCGTGCCGGAATTTCCCGGGTCACTCAAATATCGGCAACCATTGACGATAGGGTAGCTTCCATCGACCGCATATAGACACCCGGCTGAGTGCGTATCTTACGCACATATAGAGGTATGCACACGGTTACCGAACTCAAGTCCTTTCGAAAGGCTACCGAGTCAGCCGGGATGTCGTCCGAAGACATCGAGTCACTCGTTGACTACCTCTCATCAAACCCGGACGCGAGCGATGAGATGGTTGGTACCGGCGGTTGTCGAAAGCTTCGATGGGCGGTACGCGGGAGCAACAAAGGGAAGAGCGGCGGCGTTCGCACTATCACTTTGTTCTCAGGCGAGAGTTTGCCAGTTTTCCTGATCACTGCCTTCGGCAAGGTTCAGAAGGTCAATCTTTCAAAGGGTGAGAGGAATGGCCTCAAGAAGCTGTCAGACAAAATCGTGCAGGAGTATTCAAGGCGGGTCTTACCGCTTGCAGTAGGAGAATGACATGAGCAAGAAGGTATTCGATCAGATCGCAGAAGGCTTGAACGAGGCCTTGGCCGTCGCTCGCGGCGATGCCGAACCTTACAAGCTACACGTACCGGCAGAGATTGACGTTAAGGCCATCCGTGCGCGTACCGGACTAACCCAAAAAGACTTCGCTTCCACATTCGGATTCGGCGTCGACCAGTTGAAGCAATGGGAGCAAGGCCGTTCCCGGCCCGTCCAGGCTATGCGGGCATACCTCCTATTGATCAACTCGGAGCCGCACAAAATGGTGAAGGCTTTGCGCGAGATCAACATGAGCGCCCATGAACCGCCGACAAGGCGGGCTGCTTGCTGAAACACCAAACCCGAGGCAACCCCACGGGTTTTTCTTTACCCTACGGCTGCGGTGGCGCGCCGACATGCCTACATTGTCTGCAATTGGGGAACCGCCACTTAGGGGCCTCCCCCTACATGCGGCACGTGGCGCTGTTGTTCTGGTCGTTCCTGAAGTACCGATTTCGCATGTCCACGTGGCCCATGTACCCAAGGGCTTCGGATGAAATGCCAAGTTCGATGTAATCATTCGGCGCAGCCGTTGCCGTTGCCAGAAGGCGATACGGTACCTTGCGCATGAAGTCGGTGATTTCAGCCTTCCTCTTGCCGTCGAATGACTTGATGATTGAACTTTTATCGCATACGACGCCCGCGAAGTCGGCAGGATCGAAATGGATACCGGATAGCAAGGCAAAGATTGCATCACCCGCGACGGTCAACAGAAGCGTGACGCAGCCCATGAGGGCTATTCTGTCCAGAGCCTCAAATACATGGGGGCAAACTGTCCATACGATCGAGTGGGGCAGTCATATGCTCAAGGAACCGCAAGGGCGCGTCCGGGAGTTGAAGGACGAGAAGAGGTCAGGCTATTTGACACGCTGCACCTGAACCTGTGGCCAGGTCCCGGTTCGCTGCCTGCTCGCCGGAAAGCACCAGCCTCCCGCGATGCCTCGACTACGACTGCGCCGGGAACAGGAGGGTCCCTGCCTTCTGGATCCTCGGCTTGAAGTTAACCATAAGTCACGGGGGCAGCCCCCTTGATCGCGATGAATCTGCTGTGATCCCTTATCTGGCACCGAAACGCTGAGGACGGTGCTATGTACGATGCTGGAGATGGTTTGGGTTGGTAAAGAAAATTGCGGGGTGCGATCTGGGTGATGCGCGGTTGAACCGACGCCTGGGGAAGAGGCTGGAGTCGCTAGGTGAGCGGCCGGGGAGGTCTCTGCCCACTGCGTTTCAGGACTGGTCGAACACCAAGGCTGCCTATCGCTTTTTCGCCAACGAGAATATCAGCGAGGACAAGATTCTCGCTGGTCACTTTGCGGCTTCCGCGTTGCGTATCCAGGCGAGCGATGGCCCGATCCTGATCCTGCAGGACACTACGGAGTTCTCCTTTAAGCGCTCCGCACCAGAGAAGATCGGTTTTACAAAGGTGTCGACCGGACGAAAGATGGCGGAAGCCCGTCATCAAAAACACACCATCTGCGGCTTGCTGATGCATGCCAGCCTGGCGATAACGGCGGACGGGCTGCCGCTCGGCTTGACAGCCGCAAAATTCTGGTCGCGCAGCAAATTCAAGGGAACCACCGCGCTCAAACGCAGGATCAACCCCACTCGAGTGCCTATCGACCAGAAAGTGAGCATGCGCTGGCTCGATAATCTGCGCCAGTCCACCGAACTGACGGGGGCGCCGGAGCGCTGCGTGCATCGGGGACCGGGAAAGCGATATCTATGAACTATACTGTCTGGCCGAGGGACTCGGTACCAACTTCCTGGTTCGCAGTTGCGTCGATCGTCTTGCGGAGCGCGGCGATACGACCATCGCTAAAGTGATGGCAGCGGTGCCGTCCAGCGGCACCCACGAAGTCAAGTTCCGCGATGCGCAGGGCAACGGCCAGCGCGCCAGATTGTCAATCCGCCACGCGACAATGACGGTACGTCCGCCAATCGGAAAGCAAAAGCAATACCGACATCAGGAGTTACAGGTCATTTACGCCGAGGAGATCAATCCACCGGAAGGTCGTACGCCGATCTTTTGGAAGTTGATCACCAATCTGCCTGTAGAAACGCACGCCGATGCCGTGCACAAGCTCGACTTATATGCCCTGCGCTGGAACATCGAAACCTTTTTCAAAACTCTCAAGACCGGATGCCGGATCGAGGAATTACGTCTGATAACGGCTGATCGTTTAGCCAATTGCATTGCACTGTGCTGCGTTGTCGCCTGGCGCGTGTCGTGGGCTCACAATATTACGGCGCAGGTCACCGGACGCATCGTCTGCTGCCGTCTTCACGGATATCGAATGCAGACTACTTGAACGTTCAATGCCAGAGCGCAAGTGCGACAACCCGCGTAATCTTGATTTCTATATTACTGCCGTTGCAAGGCTCGGAGGGTATCTCGACCGGACCCATGACGGGCCACCGGGAACCACTGTGGTCTGGAGAGGTTTTTCCCGATTGGCCGACCTTGTTGAAGGGGCCCGTATCATTCAAAGTCCATCGTCGACCACTTATGGGTAACTGTCAGGATCCTCGGCTGATTACCTGGAATGAGAAAGGTTTACCTGGTCGTTCGACCGGACGGTGCAACTTTAAAAAGGATGGCGGGTAACTTGTCGTGATACAGGAGAACAGGATTTTCAAGGCAATGCCTGATGGTCAGGATAGACCGAGTGGCAGCTCTTTCATCTCACGCCCCGAAGAATAGTCCCGGGCGTAGGAATCGCGGAAGTTCCGCTCACGCTCATTGGCCAGATCCTTGGCAGCAAGAATGGGAAAGAGCCCATCGGCATAGGTGCCGGTAGCAGGTTGGTTGTCGCTTGCAAAATAAGATTCGAAAACTTTCCAGAACATCCTCGACCCTCCAATGCATCACAAGAGTGGCGCTCTACCGATATGTCCTACCTAATAAAGATTCCGTTAACCAAGATTCACAACAAACGACTGCATGTCAAGTTAATGGTTGGACCGGCAGCGGTTCTCAATGCGATTGAATCGCATTCGCAGTAATGTTCCCTTTTCGGCAGTGAGTCTGAAACGCAACAGATCAGCCTGTTTTACGTGGTGGAAAGTCCAGATCTGGAATGAGGCTTTCGGAT
>JAEWDP010000113.1 GCA_023390055.1 Pseudomonadota bacterium
TGCCGGCGGTGGTACCGATGCGACTGCACGACTTCTGGCGTTGGGGCTCGAGCAGCAACTTGGCCAGCCAGTCAACGTGGTTAACCAGGGGCAGGGCGGAGGTGTCGTCGGCTTTACTTCGATCACGACCGCCGAGCCTGACGGCTATACACTCGGTGTGATCTACAACTTCGCCCATTACAGTCCGATGGGTCAGGGCGATTTCGACGCTGCAGACATGACGCCAATCGGTCAGTTCAACTTTGATCCGGCCGGCTTCCATGTCCGTACGGATTCCGAATGGGCCAACCTCACCGAGGCGCTTGATGCTATCAAGGCAGATCCGGGCGCCTATGACATCGCTTGCGGAGGCGGATGCGGCGGGTCTTGGCCGTTAGCCTTCGCCAGCCTGCTCAATGCCTATGAAGTTGATCTTTCACAGGTGCGGATGATTTCAGGCCAGGGTGCTGCGGCGGCTCTCCAGGAAATGGTGGCCGGCGGCTTTGACGTGGTGCCCAGTTCCTTGCCCGAAGCTGGATCACTGATCGATTCCGGCCTGGTGCGCGGTCTCGCTGTGTTCGGTTCAGAACGGCTCGAAGCCTTCCCCGACATCCCCACTCTTGAGGAAGAAACCGGACTGGTACTCGAGCTTGGCGCGTGGCGAGGACTGGTTGGGCCGGCCGGGCTGCCGGACGATGTCGCCGAAAAACTCCGGACTGCGCTCAAGGCAGTTTATGACGATCCTGAGTTCCAGAAGGCCATGACCGATCGCGGCTTCGGACTTCGCTGGCGTAATGCCGACGAGTTTGGTGCCTTCATGGCTGAAGAAGAAACCAGCGTGCGTGAACTCGTTCGCGTTCTCGGCCTCTAATTCGGCCAACAATGGGAAAAGCCGTGGCCCCGCGCTTCAGGCGGGGCCGACGAGCAAACGCATTGGGGAGGAGACGCGATGCAACTTGGTCAGTTAAGTATCGCAGGAGGCTTCGGGCTACTCGGCGCCACCATCATCGTTAATACAGCCGGTTTAGCGCCCGTGGCTCACATCGAGTTCGGGCCGGCTTTGTTTCCCACAATCGTGGGCTGGATCATGATCGCCCTGTCCGCTGTGGCTGCATTCGATGCCGTGCGCGGCCCTGCCGTCGAGGCTGTCGCAAGCGCTGATGAAGCTCCACTTGAGCCACTCAACCAGCATCGCGTCATCCTGTTTGTGACATTTGGAGCGGCGCCTTTGATCTACGTCGCGTTCGCGCCGGTCCTCGGGTTCTTGCTGACCATGCCCGTCATCGTGGGCGGACTGGCCTTCATTGCATCTGGCAAGCCGGGGCGCTCGATCCTGCTTGGCCTGGGGCTGACGGCTTCGCTGCATATTGTTTTCTATCAGGTGCTGCGCGTCACCTTGCCATGGGGTGTTTTGGCCGACTATGCGGGCATTTTGACATGGAGATAGTTGCGCAGGCGTTTCTGCAACTGCTGACGCCGCAGGTTATGATTATCATACTCGGGGCCAGCGTTTATGGACTGACCATGGGCGCCATCCCTGGTCTCAGCGCGTCCATGGCGGTGGCGTTGGTCATACCCATCGCATTCTTCCTTGATCCGGTACCCGCGCTGGCCGGGGTCGTGACACTTTCTGCCATGGCGATCTTTGCGGGTGATCTGCCGGGTGCCTTGCTTCGTATCCCCGGTACGCCAGCTTCTGCCGCCTATGTCGATGATTCCTACCTCATGGTGCGCAAGGGGCAAGGCGGGTTGGCATTGGGTCTTTGCGTGATCTGCTCGGCTATCGGCGGCGTCGCCGGTGCGCTGGTGCTTATGGGAGCGGCCCCCGCCATTGCCCGGATCGCACTGCAATTTTCTAGCTACGAGAAATTCTGGCTCGCCTGCCTTGGCCTGACGGCCGCAGTCGCTGTGAGTGGCGGCAAGTGGTACAAAGGCGGTATTAGCCTGATGCTTGGCCTTGCCATCGCCCAGGTCGGCCTCGATCCGGTCTCGGGACAAGCGCGCTTAACCTTTGGCAGCAGCAATCTCATCGGCGGCCTTGCCTTCATTCCGGTTTTAATCGGCATGTTCGCTATCCCAGAGGTGTTGCGCTACGCCCTGGCGCCGCGCGAGATCGCGCCGCCGCCGATCCAGGCACTTGGCAGCCTGCTGTCCGGCGTCGGGTCAACGCTGCGTCGCCTCAAGGGTGACCTGGTACAGGGGTCTGTGGTCGGGGTCGTCATAGGCGCCATTCCAGGCGCCGGAGCTGATATTGCTGCCTATATTTCCTACGCGATCTCGAAACGTTTCTCCAAGGTCGGCGACCAGTACGGAAAGGGCGTTCCCGATGCGCTGGTTGCGGCAACAACCTCGAACAACGCCGCCGTCGGTGGCGCAATGATCCCGGCCACCGTCTTCGGTATCCCCGGCGATAGCCTCACAGCGATTATCATAGGCGTTTTCTTTTTGAAGGGTCTTAATCCCGGCCCGATGATCTTCATCGAGAATGCACTTTTGATCAACACGGTGTTTATGGCTTTCCTCATCGCCAACATCCTGATGGTTCCGCTTGGTCTGTTGGCGACGAGCGCCTTCCAGCGCATGATCCGGGTTCCACGATATATGCTGATGCCGGCGGTGCTTGCTTTCTGCATCATTGGTGCCTTCGCCGTCGAGAATACGCATTTCGCCGTTGTCACCATGCTCATCCTTGGGTTCGTGGCCTTCGCGATGGAGAAGTACCAGTACCCTCTGGCACCAGCGATTTTGGGGCTAGTCCTCGGACCTATGCTGGAGGAAACGTTCCTCAACTCACTTATTCGCGCGCGCGGGGATATGCTGGCCTTTGTCGAGCGTCCGCTTTCCATGGGTCTTGCTGTGCTGACGCTCGTCATTTGCATCACACCCTTGGCTCTGATCCTCTGGCGTAAGGTCATCAGGAGCGAACGAACCGCATGAGTGCCGCCGGCTATCTGAGCGAAAGCCTGGCTGACGCAGCCTTCCAGGCGATCGAGGAAAAAATCGTCACCCTTGAACTGGCACCGGGCACTCGGGTGACGGAACGAGCATTGTGCGTCTTGACCGGTTTTGGGCGCACGCCGGTGCGGGAGGCCCTCCTGCGTCTGTCGCAAGGATTTCTGATCGAAATTCTGCCGCGCAATGGTATCTTGATCGCACCGATGGACTTTGATGTGATCGTCATGACGCTTGAGGTGCGTCGTCATGTCGAGCGACTAATCGTTGAGCGGGCCGCGCGCTATGCAGACGATCGCGACCGTCGCAAGCTCGACAGTCTGCGCGCTGCCTTCCAGGATGCGACCGATCGGGGCGACGCGCTCTCCTTCATCCGCACCGACAATTTGCTGAACCAGACGCTGAATGCGGCGGCGCGCCATCCGGTAGCCGCAAAAGTTGCTCAGCCATTGCATAGCGTCAGCCGGCGCATGGGCTTCGCGCTCGGGCGGGCCAATGGAGAGGGCTTCAACGTTACAGGACCGAGGCACCAGAGGCTGATCGAGGCCGTGGTGGCAAGCGACGTGCCGGCGAGCCTGAACGCGCTCGATGAATTGCTCGACGCTGTCGAAGTCCTCAAGCAGATCTATTCGTCAATGGGAGGTTCGCGTGGCTTCTGATCCGGCATCGGCGCGAAGGCGCATTGCTTTCTATGGCACGGCTTTCGCTGACCGGATTGACCAGGTGCAGGCGCTGCTCGGGGAAGGCTTCGAAATCGTGCACGTGCCGTCAGATCTTAGTAATGGCGACATCGCGCAGGCACTTGCCGACACCATTGCGGTGGTCGCGGTAAGCACGGTCGAAGGATTGCCGCTGCCCCCGGGATTGAAACTGCTGCAGGTGCCCGGGATCGGTTGGGACGGTGTCAGGGTCGAGCATGTCCCGACTTCTGCCAGTATTGCCAATGTAGCGGGTCATGAGATCGCCGTCGCCGAATATTGCCTCGCGCAAATGCTCGACTGGTGCCATAGGCTACGGGCTGCGGATGCAGAATTTCGCGCAGGATCATGGGCGCGCTCAAGCCGGTTCGGTGGTGCGCCACATCGCGAATTGCACAGCGCGACGGTCGGTATCGTCGGCTATGGTGGCATCGGGCGCGAGCTGGCGCGGGTGCTGAAGGCCATCGGCGTGCGCGTCCTGGCAGCCAATCGGAGCATGTCCGCATTCGACGATCAGGTCGATGCAGGGTTTGCACTTGCTGACATCCCCACAATGCTGGAACAATGTGATTTCGCCATTATCGCCACGGCATTGACGCCACAAACGGAAAACCTGATCGGCAAGGAAGCGCTCGATGCGCTCGGCTCCAAAGGGGTGCTGATCAACGTGGCGCGTGGTCCTGTCGTGGCCGAACAGGAACTCTATGATGCAATCGTCGACGGGCGGTTGGGTGGTGCCGTAATCGACGTCTGGTATCACTATCCGGAGCGCCTTAATGATGCTGATCATGCTCCGTCGCATTTCGAATTCGCGGCTCTGCCGAATGTCGTGATGACGCCGCACATATCGGGATGGACTGAAGGAACCGCATTTCGACGCGTCGCCATCATCGCAGATAATCTCAGGCGCGCTGCGGCCGGTGATCCACTGCTCAACGTAGTGGCTATCGGAACGCGCACCGCCTGATCGTAATTGGACAGGCCGTTCGGGAGTGCCGCCTAAGGAGATGAAGAATGTCGCTACTGCCTAAGGGTGTCCATCCCATCATTTATGCCTTGTTCAATGATGAGGGCGACCTCGATCGGGAGGCCATGCGGCGCCAGATCGAGATCTGCATTGGCCAGGGTGCTGTTGGCATTGCCACGCTTGGCCTCGCGACCGAGGTACGCTATCTGAGCCTTGATCAGCAGCGGCAGATCATCGAATGGAATGTCGAAGACATCGCCGGAAGGGTCCCGCTCGGGGTGACGATCTTTGCACAGACGCCAGACGAGCAGATCGAGCGGGTTCATCACGCGGCCGCAGCGGGAGCTGACTGGGTTATACTGCAGCCCCCGACAAGTGCAACGGACGAGGCGGGGCTGGTCGCAGCCTTCTCGCGCGTACTCGGCGCCTCGCTGATACCGGCAGCAATTCAGAACATGCCACAGTTTATCGGCGTAGGGCTGAGCGTCGAGGCCATTGTCGACCTCATGGAGAGGCATGAGCGGGGCATCGGGGTCAAGCAGGAGGTTTCGGCGACTGAAACCGCTGAGCTCGTCGCCAAGCTTGCTGGGCGTGCGCAGGTCCTATCAGGACGCGGCGGGATCGAACTCGTCGATTGTATGTCGGCGGGCGTAACCGGACATATCCCAGCACCTGAATATGCCGATTACCTTGTTATGCTGTGGGATCACCTGAGCGCCGGGCGCGAAGACGAGGCACGCGCGATCTATCGGCGCGTCCTGCCCATGGCAACTTTTGTATTGCAATCGCTCGAGGCTCTGACGACCTATGGCAAGCTGCTTTTCTGCCTGCGTTACGACATACCCTTCCACCAGCGTGTTGGGGCCTTGAGGCCCACCGAATTTGGGCTGAAAGCAATGGAGGCCCATGCACGTGGGCTGGGAATTGACACCTCCCGTTGGGACGCGCGGCTGGCACTGTTTCGTCGCACGCAAACAATGGGGATGCAGGAATGAAGATCACCGCACTTCGCACATTTATGGTCGCGCCACGATGGCTCTTTCTCAAGGTCGAGACAGACGAGGGCGTTTCGGGCTGGGGTGAACCGGTCCTTGAGGGTCATGCGGAGACGCTGGCGACGAAGATTTCTGAACTCGCCGATTTTGTCATCGGTCTCGATCCGCGCCGGATCGAGGACATCTGGCAGATGCTTTATCGCAATGGCTGTTATCGCGGCGGTCCAGTGCTGATGAGTGCGATTTCGGGGCTCGATATGGCACTTTGGGATATCAAGGGACGTGCCCTTAATGTCCCGATCCATGAATTGCTTGGTGGCCCGGTACGTGACCGGGTGCGCAGCTATTGCTGGATCGGTGGGGACAGGCCTGACAACCTTGCCGCTGGTGCATTCGCCTTGCGTGATAAGGGATATGACGCCTGCAAACTCAACATCTGCTCCGAGCTGCAGATCATCGATAGCTACGCGAAGGTGGACGGTATCATCCGCAACCTGTTCGAGCTGCGCGAAGCAGTCGGCATGAGTATGGACCTGGCCTTCGATTTTCATGGACGCGTCCATGCACCAATGGCGCGCGTGTTGCTCAAGGAACTCGAACCCCTGCGTCCGATGTTTATCGAGGATGCCGTTGTCTCAACGATGGTCGAGACGATGGCCGACCTGGCACGTTCGACTTCTATTCCTCTATGTATCGGGGAGCGGCTGCATAGTCGCTACGATTTTAAGCGAGTTTTCGAGCTAAGAGCGGCGCAGGTGATTAACCCGGATACAGCTCATGTCGGCGGCATTTCGGAGATGGTGCGGATCGGTCATTGGGCCGAAGCCTATGACGTCGCCTTCGCACCGCATTGTCCTCTAGGGCCGATCGCGCTGGCGGCATGTCTGCAGGTGGACGCAATCTGTCACAACGCCGTCATCCAGGAGCAGAGCCTCGGAATCCACTATAATCAACAGGGCGATCTCGGCGACTATACCTTACCCGGGCAAGGCTTCAGCTTCGCGGACGGCATGCTGATGATACCGCAGGGCCCCGGCCTAGGGATCGAGGTAGACGAGGCTGCCGTTATCCGTGCGGCCGAGAAAGGCCATCGCTGGCGCGCGCCAGTCTGGCGGCACCGGGATGGCTCGATCGCCGAGTGGTGATTGCGATATCCATGATCTGGCGTGCGACCATGAACGGGTTCATCTTAGGGAGACCCTCTCGGTCGGCACGTTAGTCCAGCATCGTTGACGGTGTGGCGTGCAGGTACTCGGCAACCTTCCGTTTTGAGGCGATGTTGCGCCACACAGCATCGACCTGATCTGGGGTGAGATCGGCTGCCTGGCCGACAGCTTCTCTGGGAAGATTGTTGTCCAGCCCGAAGAGGCAGATGTCCATGCGGTCATAGGGAAGTGAGAAGTAGTACTCGTCCTGCCCTTGCGGCAGCGACCACGTATCCGTTGTTGGTGGCCTGCGGCAGATCTCGTCCGGGACGCCAAGGACTTCTGCGAGTTGATAGACCTGTGTCTTGTAAAGATGTGCAATCGGTTTGAAGTCGGCTGCCCCGTCGCCATTCTTTACAAAGAACCCCTGGTCATATTCGAGCCGGTTTGGAGTTCCGGCCACGGCGAAATTCAGCCGATCTGCGTGATAATATTCGATCTGCTTGCGCGTGCGCTGCTTCATGTTGGCAGCTGCAATCATACCGAGATAGACGTCGAGTGGCATGCGGTGCCGGCTAGTTTCTCCTGACGGCGAGGCAACGACCAGCCAGGAGATATTGTATCCGCGAGACGATAATGCATTCTCAAGAACGACCTTGCATCCCCAGCCCTCGTCAAACTCAGGTACGATCTGTCGGATGAAGCCGTCGCGGCGGGTATAACAGCCAGCAGCAGCCAGCGCAGGACCGATATCTTCCAGCACGGTTTGCACACCAATTGTCGCGGCCAGGCTCTTTCCCAATCGAAGGCTTTCAGGATCTGAATCATGCTCTGGCATGAAGATACCCGTCACCCGGGTGGGTCCAAGCGCGCGTGCACAAAGTGCAGCCGTTACACTGGAATCGATTCCACCGGACAGGCCGACCACAATTCCGCGTTTGCGCAGTTTCTTCAGGATAGTTTCGCGGATCCACGCGCAGATCCGGTCGATCTCGGTTTCGGCCTCAAGTTTAAGACTTTTGGCAGAGAAGGTGATGCCATTGGTTCCGGTCTTCATGCTCTGGTTCATCTTATCTCACGCGCGGAAAACCCCGGCATTAAGCCGAGGCGCAAGCGCATGCCCTTGTTGTTTGCTTCATGGTGTGGTGCAAAACGTGAATGCGTTGAAGGGTTGTCACCTGACGATGCGCTCCTGATCGATCCAGACGCAAACGGTACAGGCACGCTGTACGCTGTTACCTGCAGCCACTCACCAGCACGAAAGAGCTGAAAGGCGCGGTTGCAGGACAACGGGATATTGTCGCGTGTGGGGCGTCGCATGATCGTGATGTCAACTCTGTTCGGTTAATCTTGTTGTCGGGGTAAAACGTCGCTTTTCACTTGCCGGAACACTCTGCCCTTTAAGGCGGGGAAGCTGTAATTCGAATTTTTCCGGTTGTGGTTTTTGGTAGTGACGAACGAAATTCCACGCCTTTTGGCACCATGTAATCTTCCAGTTGACCGGCGCAGTGGCGGATGATGTCCTTTTCCGTCAAGGATGCGCCTGGCTCGAGTGCAACATAGGCCTGTACGATCTGACCGAATATCGGATCGTCGACGCCACCGACGGCTGCTTCCCGGATCCCAGGAAGGGCATAGAGTGCCCGTTCGACCTCCTGCGGGCTGACTTTCTCGCCGCGGGTCTTGATGATGTCGTCCTTGCGGCAAATGAAGTAGAAAAAGCCGTCTTTATCCATCCGGAAAAGGTCTCCGGTTCGTAAGATCCGTCCTTCTTCCGTTGGTGCGAGTGCCCGGGCCGTGGCTGGCTCATTTTGCCAGTATCCTGCCATGATGTGAGGACCCTCGACCATGAGTTCGCCGATCGTGCCGGCACCAACAGGCTGGCCATTCTCATCGGCGATGAAAATTCGTGTGCCCGGAATGGCCTTGCCTACGGATGTCGGTCGACTGGTCAGGTGTTCGGGTGGAAGATAGCTTATGCGCATGCACTCCGACTGGCCGTACATGATGAAGATCCGGCTTCTGGGAAGAAGTTCCTGCAGTCGTAGAGACACGGCAGGCGGCAATGCGGCTGCGGCACTCGTTATATAGCGCAGCTCAGGCAAAAAGCCTGGTGTGAGGTCCTTCATGCCTCCGATGAGCGCGGCCATTGCCGGCACAAGCGAAAAGCCGGTTACGCGTTCTTCCTTCAATCGTTCAAGGATCTTGCGCGGAAACGCAAAGCTCCTTTCAAGCACAAGCGTGCCGCCGACTGATGCCATGGTTACCACTTGCGTAATGCCATAGCCGAATGAAAGCGGCAGAACATTCAATACGATATCAGCCGATGTGTTGCCGAGATAGCTGATAATCGACTGACATGCGGCGTCGACATTCGCATGTGAAAGCATCACTCCTTTTGGATGGCCCGTTGATCCGGATGTGTGGATCAGGAGCGCAAGAGCGTCACAATCCTCGTTGGGCGCTGGCAGTTCTTGGCTGATCTCGTGGCTTGAAAGATCCTCGAATTGCAATGCTGTTGAAGGAGCTGTGTCTGGCCGCGCTTGCGATATGATCGTGATGGGAGTCGTTCCGGCAAGGGAAATGGCTGTATCGACGCTTGCAATCAGCCGGGCCGAGGCGATCACGGCTGCAGCCCCCGTACTGACCAAGATAGCTGCCAGCTTTTCGGCCTTCATGGAAGGATAGAGTGGACAGGCAACAGCGTCAGCTTTCCAGATGGCGAAGAAACCGATGACAGCTTCGGCTTCATTGTCCTGAAGCATCACAATGCGAGCGCCAGGCCGGATACCCAGACGCACCAGCGAGGCAGCCAGCCTTTCGGACTGCTGGTCAATTTCACCATATGTCAATCGCTGATGACTGGTAACAAGCGCGGTCTTGCCACTGTCGCGTTTGACGCTTTCACGGAATCTGGCCTCAAGACGCATGGACGTGCCTTCAGGCCGCTACAGGCAGTTTCCGTGCCAGATAGTTGATCATGCTGTCGACGCTATCGAGGTTTTCTGGAACTATTTCGTCGTCAGCAATGGTGATGTCATAGGTCGATTCCAGGAAGGCGATCAGCTCAAGGACGCCGGTTGAATCAATAACGCCGCTTTCCAGCAAGGATTGATTGTCATCGATTTCGGCGTCGGCACGAAAGAGGAAATTTTCGGCGATAAACTCCCGTATGGCTGGGCGATATGTCTCGGGCATGGGGGCTTCTCTCCATCTGATACTGGTCTGCTATGCCGCTTGTCGGGCGGATGAGATCTTCAGTGACCGTGCCACAAATGGCTGAATCATTCGCTAAGTACAGTCGTAAAGACTTTGCAAACATTGCATGGAATTCAGTGACGCAGGTTGCTGTCAGGCAGCTGACTTCTACCAGTACGCGCACAACGGTTGGGATGTGCACTCAGGTTTGAGAGCCGATTGCGCGCGCCGGCGCAACAATGCCATCCGGACCGACTATGGAAGGGGTTCGACAGCACTGTGCATGCCAGAAACTTCCCCGTTCATGGGGAAGAGCCGCCTGTTTCAAGGAGGGTCATGGTGCCGCTTACGTGACTCGAACACGTGACCCCATCATTACGAATGATGTGCTCTACCAACTGAGCTAAAGCGGCTTAAGCAGAGCGGGCGTGTATCCCGCAATGTGATGCGGCTGATACAGGCAAAGATCGCAAATTTCAAGCCGCGATTTTGCTGCGAAGGGGATTTTCATTACGGTAGAGAGGCATTTCACAACCCTGTGGAAGCAGGGCGCCGGATGTCCTGGCGGGACAAAGGAAGAAGCGGAAATGGAACAGCGATTAATCGAGATCATCGGCTACCAATGCCGCCAAGGCCATCCTGCGTCGGTATGGAGCGTCTGTGCTCGTGCAGGAAGGCGCTGGTCCTTCGTTGATGGTCGAACGATCGCTCCTGCGAAGATACCGCCCGAAAATCGTCCAGCTGTGCGTGGATAGGTTGTTATTGGGCCTTGCCAAATGTGTTCCACCCACAATTTGAAGGAAGGCGAAAGCTTGCAGTTCGAGTCTGGAAAGATTACCGGATTGTAAATGAATGCTTCATCTGGGGCACGATAGCGTAGAGGGCCGGCATTGAGTGGTTTGGAAACAGCGATCAAAAATGCGTTGGAGAAATCTGACCGAACCAACCCGGACGTTCGTGCGCGCATCTATCAGTCGGCCCGACAGGCCCTTGATTCTGGTCTTGCAAAACAGGGAATTACCGATGATCAGGTCATTGCCACCCAGCGGCAAAGGCTTGAACTGAAGATACGGGAGATCGAGGGCGAAGAGAGGAAATTTTCCCAGGTGCAAGCGCCACGGGCTGCTCCGGTAGCGCCAGCTCCACCAGTTGAACCTGCGTCCTCTTCGAATATAGATCCTCGACGTGCTCCGCCCCAGGCAGACGATCCGATGCTGCTTGGAGGTGCCACACGTGAGCAGGGGTTTGGAAGGAACACGTCCACACGCAGCGCAGACATCGATGACGACGGGTTGCAGTCCCAGAGGGTGTCGTCCGATGCCTCTTATCGGGAATCCGGCACAGATGTGGCATCTGCAAGGGATGGCATGCAGCGCGGCAGCAAGAATGAAACATTGCTCGACGGGCCACCGGAGCGAGCGGCAAAGCCTCGTCGGCGCCGCGGCTGCCGATCTGTTCTATTGGCGTGGCTGGTCTTTCTGGTTCTGGTCGGGGCCGGTGTCTGGTGGGCCTATTCATCCGGCCTCATCCAGCAGTCTCTGCAGCAGGCGCTTGATGCCGCCAATCGTCCGACAACAGATTCACAGGCTCGAGGACCGCAGACAGGATTTTCCGACGACTGGGTGGAAGTCTTCAGTGGCGGGGACATGGCCAAAGTCCAGGCTGGTTCATCCGCCAGCGTTGAGGAAGCTCCGACCGCTACGGGATCCGCCATGCGCCTGAGCTCGCAGTCCGCCTCCGATGATGGCGATGTTGCTATCGAAATTCCAGTTGATATCCTGCGGGAACTGGCGGGCAAGTCCTCGACAATCGCCCTGACAGTCCAATCAGGATCAAAGGAAACAAACCAGTTCGCCGTAAGTTGTGACTTTGGAAGCCTTGGCGAGTGTTCTCGTCACCGCTTCACGGCGCATCAGGAACCGGCAGACGTGCTCTTGCGGGTGACCTTCGAACGTTCGATGGCGCCTAATACTCCAGGGCGGCTCGTGTTGAATACCCGCCTGGACGGAGGAGAATCGTCACTCATCCTTCACTCGGTGCGTGTACTCCCCGGTCATTAAAGGTCTCACCGTTTGCTGAGGAAGTCCGGTCCGCTCCCGATGATCTTGTCGTCGAGCTTTCCAATTGCTTCCTTGTCACGACCTTCGTAATCGATGGAAAGCAGAAGGTGGCGAATGACGTTTATTCGAGCGCGACGCTTATCGTTGGCCTTGACGACGATCCAGGGGGCATGTGTGCTGTTGGTTGCTACAAGCATCCGGTCGCGTGCCATCGTGTAATTGTCCCATTTGCTCAGCGCCGCAATATCCATTGGAGACAGCTTCCAGACTTTCAGGGGATCGTGCCTGCGGTCATGGAAGCGCTTTAGCTGCATTTCCTGTCCGATGTTGAGCCAGAATTTGAAGAAATGAATGCCGTCGTCAACGATCAATCTCTCGAACTGGGGCGCCGCCAAAAGAAAGGCCTCACTCTCTTCAGGTGTACAAAATCCCATTACCGGCTCAACGACTCCGCGATTGTACCAGGAGCGATCAAAAAGGACGATCTCGCCTGAAGTTGGAAAATGTGTGACGTAGCGTTGAAAGTACCATTGACCAGCTTCTGTGTCCGTCGGTTTGGGCAGCGCAACGATGCGGGCTGTGCGTGGATTGAGATAGGCGCGGATCGAGAAAATGGTTCCACCCTTGCCTGCGGCGTCACGGCCTTCAAAAAGAGCCATCACACGCTTACCTGTCGCCTGGAGCCAGAACTGCAACTTGACGAGTTCGATCTGCAGGTCCGTCAGGTGCTTCTCGTATTTTTGTTTGGATAGCTTGTCGTCGTACGGATAATCGTCCGACGACAGTGTGTGCTTGTCGATCCATTTCGGCAATTTCGGATCGTCGATATCGAACAGGCGCTTTTGCCCGTCAATTTTCAGTTCGACACCGCGGTCATGGTTGTTGTTGCTCATGCTATCGTTCCACGTTGGCGTTCAGATGCCAGTTTGCATTTAAGTGAAAAAGTTCAATTTAACGCTTATCTATCGCGCGTCGATGTATAGCTGTCACCAAAGCACTCTAAGTGCCGGGATCGGACATCGAAAGGGTCTCATTCATGACAGTCGCAAAACGGGGAGCTTGGCTTGGGAAGCGTTTCGGCAATGTGTGGCCGTTGCTTGTCGGGCTTGCATTCGCAGCTGCATTCACGATCGCTGCCGGCATCTCTCCCTGGTTGGCGATGCTCGGATGGGTGTTACTCGCCGCTCTTGCAATGATTGGAAACCGCGAAGCAATACCCGATGCTGTTCAAGTCGATCCAGGCAATGAACTGAACGAGGCAGATCCTCTCAAGGAAATGGCAGTGCTCCTTGATGCCATGGATATGCCCTTGGTGGTACTCGATAAGGAGGCAAGCGTTCTCTACCAGAACCCGTCCTCGGTTCAGACGATCGGTCAATTTCCTCTGGGTGTTCACATATCGTCGCGCCTGCGTTCGCCGGGCGTCCTGGATATGGTTCGTGAGACGCTGACCACGAACAGGCCAAATCAGATGGAACACGCGGAACACCTGCCGTCGCAGCAGGTCTATCTGGTGAGAATTGTGCCAATCGGGAACCAGCTGATGCAAACCAGACAGCAGTACTATCTGCTGTCCTTTCGCGATATTTCCGAACTGCGCCGACTGGATCGCATGCGAAGCGATTTCGTCGCCAATGCAAGCCATGAACTGCGCACGCCTCTGGCATCTTTACGCGGGTTTATCGAGACCCTGCAGGGTCCGGCAAAATCGGATCCGGCGGCACAGGAGCGCTTCCTTGCGATCATGTTGGACCAGGCGACGAGGATGAGCCGGCTGGTTGATGACCTGCTATCCCTGTCGCGACTGGAGTTGAAGTCACATGTGGCGCATGAAGAGAAGGTAGAACTTGTGTCTCTCCTTTCCCATGTGTGCGACGCCCTGGCACCGCTTGCCGATGATCTCGGTGTCGAAATCAGGCTCAATCTGCCGGATGGGCCGGTGGAAGTTTCCGGCGACCGTGACGAACTTGTCCAGGTTTTCGAGAACCTGGTGGAAAATGGCTGCAAATATGGCCAGGACGGCAAGGTGGTTGAAGTATCTCTTAACCGCTCTGATACGGGTCTCGTAGAGGTCAGTGTCGTCGACCACGGTCCGGGAATTCCTACTGATCATGTTCCACGTCTTACGGAACGCTTCTATCGCGTAAGTGTTGCGGACAGTCGTTCGAAGAAGGGCACGGGGCTTGGTCTTGCCATTGTAAAACACATTCTCACGCGCCACCGTGCGCGCCTTGTCGTGCACTCGCAGCTGGGCCAGGGAAGCAAGTTTACCGTGCGTTTTTGACAACGTGCCGGATGTTCCGTAGGTGGATCTATTAAATCTATTGTAAAATCAATAAATTAACATGTCATAAATGTTTCATTTAACTGACATAAAAGGGATGTGCCGATGCCGTTAAGAGATGGCTGCCGGACGCTGGCAAGTGAGAGTTAGCGCGGCCAAATTCACACAAGCGCATGATGGGAGATTCCTCATGAACATCCTGAAACTTTCTGCCGCAGCATTGGTGGCCTCCGTGGCTTTCGCTGGTGCAGCTGCTGCCCGTGACCAGGTACAGGTGGCCGGCTCCTCTACTGTTCTTCCCTACGCCAAGATTGTTGCTGAAACCTTCGGTGAAACCTTTCCCGACTTCAAGACGCCGATTATCGAATCTGGTGGTTCATCCGCGGGCCTGAAAGAATTCTGCAAGGGCGTCGGCGAAGCAACGATTGACATTGCCAACGCATCGCGTGCGATCAAGGAAAGCGAAATTGAAGCCTGCAAGGCGGCCGGCGTAACGGAAATCCAGGAAATCCGCATTGGCTATGACGGTATAGTCTTTGCAACCGACGCATCGAACCCGGATATCGCCTTCGAGCCCAAGGATATCTACCTTGCCCTGGCCGCCGAGATCGTTCAGGACGGTAATTTGGTCGCCAATCCGTATACGAAGTGGTCTGAGGTCAATTCTTCGCTGCCGGATACGGAAATCGCAGCCTATATTCCTGGTGAAAAGCACGGGACACGCGAAGTCTTTGAAGAGAAGGTTCTGGCAGCAGGTTGTGAGGCAGCCGGTGCCGTAGAGGTGATAACTGCTGCTGCGGGCGAGGATGCTGTCTCGGATAAATGCATTGCAGTTCGCAAGGACGGCAAGGCTGTTGATATTGACGGCGACTATACCGAAACGCTTGCTCGCATTGATGCCAACAAGACCGGTGTGGGTGTGTTCGGTCTGGCTTTCTATGAAAACAACATGGACAAGCTCAAGGTCGCTACAATGAGTGGCGTAAAGCCGTCGGCTGACGTCATTGCCACCGGAGAATATCCGGTTTCGCGTCCGCTGTTCTTCTATGTCAAGAAGGCACATCTTGGTGTTATTCCCGGTCTCAAGGAGTATGTCGAATTCTTCATCTCCGACGATATGGTTGGCCCGGATTCCCCGCTTGCCGAATATGGCCTGGTTGCGGCTCCCGATGCAGAACGTGACGAAGTCCGCGCCAACTTCGAAGCAGGTGCGTCCTTGTAAGTGATTGATTGGCGCCGGATCCTCCGGCGCCAGTTTTTCTGGAGGTATCATCGCCGCAAAATGATGCCGAGACCGGATCTTCAAGTTCGGGAACCTTGTGTAATTGCCGGCGGCGGCGGTTTTATGACAAAAACCAGATGGCAGTTCCCGCATCTGCAGGCGAAAGGCCAGGGAAGATCATATATATGAACATTTCCTTGATCATACTGATTGTCGCGTTGATCGGCCTGGCGGGTTTCGTGCTTGGCGCACGGCGGGCCCGTAAACTTTCTGACGACGCAATGTCCAAGATGCACTCCCGTCCTGCATATTACGGCTCCTATGTCGCTGTCTGGTCCATGTTGCCGGCCCTCGCGATCGTGCTCCTTTGGGTGATCGCAAGCCCGATCTACATCAACGCGTCGGTCCGCAACGGCTTTCCACAGGAGGTGCAGAGCCAGACCGAAGCGGTACAGGGGCTGACCTTCGGGACTGTTGCTGCCGTGGCGCGTGGTCTTGCCGTACTGACGCCTGACGAAATCCAGGAATTCAAGAATAATCCGGCGGAGCTGCGTTCCCTGCTTGCCCAAAGAGGCATTCCCCTGGCGAGCGATCCCGAACCATTCATGGTCTCGGCTGCCCAACACCTGAATGCGATGAGTGCAGAAAGCCTGCTTGCTGTGTCGATCGTGGCTGTGTCACTGGCAATTGGCGGTTTCGTCTTCGCCTACCGGTTGATTGCACCGCGGTTTCGTGCGCGCAACAAAGTCGAGACAGTCATTCTGTCAAGCCTCATCCTTGCATCATCGATCGCCATCCTGACGACCATCGGCATCATTGCCTCGATGCTGACGGAGACAATCCAGTTCTTTGGCATGGTTCCGGTCAGCGAATTCTTCTTCGGCACCGTCTGGGATCCACGCTTTGCGGCTGCCGGATCAACGGGGAGCGCGGGCCAGTTCGGACTAATCCCGCTGTTGCTCGGGACGCTTTACATCGGCCTTGTTGCCATGTTGTTTGCCGTTCCGATCGGGTTGTTTGCAGCTATTTACATGGCGGAATATTCCGCGCCGCGGATCCGTTCGATTGTCAAGCCACTTCTGGAAGTTCTGGCAGGTATCCCGACGATTGTATACGGGTTCTTTGCGCTTACGGCTGTCGGGCCGTTCCTGCGAGATATTTCCGCGCAGCTGAATGGCCTGGCGACCGGAAATTTCGCAAGTTTCATTCAGGCACAGAGCGTTCTGACTGCGGGCTTTGTCATGGGGATCATGCTGATCCCTTATGTCTCATCACTGTCCGACGACATCATCACTGCGGTGCCACGGTCACTGCGCGATGGTTCTTTGGGCCTTGGGGCAACACGATCGGAAACCATCAAGCGGGTCGTCCTTCCGGCGGCACTTCCGGGCATCGTCGGCGCATTGTTGATGACGGCATCGCGGGCGATTGGCGAGACGATGATCGTTGTCCTTGCTGCAGGTGTCGCAGCCCGCATGCAATTGAACCCGTTTGAACCGATGACGACCGTAACGGTCAAGATCGTCAATCAGCTGACCGGTGACCTGGAATTCACTTCTCCGCAGACGCTGGTGGCCTTCGCACTCGGTATGACGCTGTTTGCAATCACGCTCTGCCTCAACATTTACGCGCTCTATATCGTCCGCAAATATCGGGAGCAGTACGAATGACGTCTGCAGCCTCCACCGTCGCCGAAATGATCCAGGGTAGACCGTCGCGCCGGGATATAGGCCTCAAGCGCCGCTATGCAGCTGAACGCAGGTTCAAGCTCTACGGGATCGCCGCAATTTCGTTTGCCCTCCTGTTTCTGTTTCTGTTGCTGTCTTCAATTTTTTCCAAAGGCTATACGGCCTTTCTGCAATCGAAGATTACGATCCCGGTCGAATTTTCCGAACAGATTATTGACCGCAACAATGAGCGCGCAACAAACCCGCGCAAGCTTCTGACAGCCAATTATCCGGTTGTCGCGCGAAATTCGCTTGCTGCGCATCTGGGCGTTGATACTGACGATCGACAGCAAATGCGTGAAATTGGCCAGCTCCTTTCCGAAAGCGTGCGTTCGCAACTGAGGGACATGGTGATTGATGATCCGTCAATTATTGGCACAACCCAGACGGTGTCACTGCTTGCCGCAGGAGAGGTCGATTCTGCACTGAAAGGGCAGCTGAACCTTGATGTCCCCGAAGAAAATCGTCGTCTTTCGGATAGACAGGTTGGCTGGATGACAGAACTCTCGGAAACGGGGGTGCTGGCAAAAGCATTCAATACCGGAATTTTCGTCAATGGCGCTTCCAGCCGGCCGGAGGCTGCAGGTGTGGGCGTCGCGTTCATTGGCTCATTCTACCTGATGTTGATCGTTCTGGTGCTGGCCTTGCCCGTTGGAGTGGCGGCATCAATTTATCTTGAGGAATTTGCGCCGAAGAACCGCTGGACCGACCTCATAGAGGTGAACATAAACAATCTGGCGGCTGTCCCGTCTATCGTTTACGGTTTGCTCGGCCTGTCCGTGTTTATCGGCTTTATGGGCTTGCCACGATCTGCCGCGATTGTTGGTGGTCTGGTTCTTGCGCTCATGACGTTGCCGACAATCATCATTGCAACCCGGGCCGCGCTCAAGGCTGTTCCACCGTCAATCCGTGCTGCTGCGTTGGGCCTTGGCGCATCGAAGATGCAGACAACCTTTCACCACGTCCTGCCACTGGCGATGCCAGGCATTCTGACGGGCACGATCATCGGACTTGCCCATGCTCTTGGCGAGACGGCACCCCTGCTCTTGATCGGCATGGTGGCGTTTATTGCTGACTATCCAACGACACCGTTTGACCCGTCTACGGCATTACCGGTTCAGATCTACATGTGGGCCAATGAGGCGGAGAGGGCCTTTGCAGAACGAACCTCCGGGGCAATTATCCTCCTCCTGTTGTTCCTGATCGTGATGAATGTCGGTGCGATTCTCCTGAGACGCCGTTTCGAGCGTCGCTGGTAGAGAGGCGAAGAAAGATGAACATGATGTCTGAAGCAGCAATTGAAAAGGCGCTGGACAAGAAGATGAATGACGTATCCTACAAGATGATCGGCACGGATGTTTCGGTCTATTATGGTGAAAAGCGCGCACTCTACGATGTTGGCCTGGACGTCCGGGAGAATACGGTCACCGCGCTCATCGGCCCGTCTGGCTGTGGCAAGTCGACCTTTCTGCGTTGTCTGAACCGTATGAACGATACGATCGAGAGTGCGAGCGTGACCGGCAAGATCACACTCGACAATGAGGATATCTACGATCCCTCGATCGATGTCGTTGAACTGCGCGCCCGTGTGGGCATGGTCTTCCAGAAGCCAAATCCATTCCCGAAATCGATCTACGAGAACATCGCTTATGGCCCGAAGATCCATGGATTGGCGCGTTCAAAAGCCGATCTTGACCAGATCGTGGAGGCTAGCCTGCAGCGGGCCGGTCTCTGGAGCGAGGTGAAGGACCGTTTGAATGAAAACGGCACGGGTCTTTCAGGGGGACAGCAGCAGCGCCTGTGCATTGCCCGTGCGATTGCCGTCGCCCCAGAAGTCATCTTGATGGATGAGCCGTGTTCGGCGCTCGACCCAATTGCCACAGCCAAGGTCGAAGAGCTCATTCATGAACTGCGCAGCAACTATACGATCGTCATCGTCACCCACTCCATGCAGCAGGCAGCGCGTGTCTCGCAGCGGACGGCGATGTTCCATCTCGGTCATCTCGTGGAAGAAGACGAAACCGACAAGATGTTCACCAATCCGAGTGATCAGCGCACCCAGGATTACATCATGGGCCGCTTTGGTTGACGGTTTCCGTTACTGACACGGTTTATATTGAGGACAAGGCCATGCAACCGACACACATCATGACGGCTTATGATGAAGAACTGAAATATCTGACCCGCCGCATATCCGAGATGGGGGGGCTTGCGGAGCAGATGTGCGCAGATGCCGTGCGTGCGCTTGTCAATTCCGATGTCGCTCTGGCTCAAAAGGTTATCTCAGATGACGTCATACTCGACAATGCGGAACGCGAAATCGGCGAAAAGGCCATCGTGACGATTGCAAAGCGCCAGCCCATGGCTGCCGATCTGCGTGAAATCATTGGAACACTTCGAATTGCTGCGGATCTGGAACGGGTCGGAGATCTTGGCAAGAATACGGCAAAGCGTGTGGTGGCTGTACGCGAGACCGGTATTCCACGGGCTCTGGCGCGTGGTCTGCAGCATCTCTCTGAACTTGCACTGATGCAACTCAAGGAAGTGCTCGATGTCTACGCGACACGTTCGGCAGAAAAGGCCGAAGCCATTCGTCTGCGTGATGAAGAGATCGATGCGATGTACACGTCGCTGTTTCGGGAACTTCTGACCTACATGATGGAAGATCCGCGCAACATCACGAGCTGCACGCATCTGCTCTTTTGCGCCAAGAACATCGAACGTATCGGTGATCATGCAACCAACGTTGCCGAAACCATCTATTACATGGCGACCGGCAGTCAGCCGGAAGGTGAGCGTCCAAAAGACGATCGCTCGAATACACTGAGTACCATCTCAAATGATGACCAGGACTGACGGAGCACACCCCAAATGCAACCAAGAATAGTCGTTGTCGAGGATGAAGAGGCTCTTAGCGTCCTTTTACGCTATAACCTTGAAGCGGAAGGCTATGAGGTCGAGACGGTCATGAAGGGTGATGAAGCGGAACTGCGGTTGCAGGAACGCGTTCCGGATCTTCTGATCCTCGACTGGATGTTACCCGGCCTTTCGGGGATCGAGCTCTGCCGACGCCTGCGTGTGCGCCCTGAAACGGAACGTCTTCCGATCATCATGTTGACTGCCCGGGGAGAAGAGGGCGAGCGCGTCCGGGGCCTGTCCACAGGCGCCGACGATTATGTCGTAAAGCCGTTTTCGACCCCCGAACTCATGGCGCGGGTTAAGGCGATACTGCGGCGCGCCCGTCCGGAGGTTGTTTCGACGGTATTGCGTTGTGGCGATATCGAACTTGATCGTGAGACGCACCGTGTACATCGCAAGGGCCGCGAAGTGCGGCTTGGACCAACGGAGTTCCGGCTCCTGGAGTTCCTGATGGCGTCACCAGGCCGCGTCTTTTCCCGTTCCCAGTTGCTCGATGGTGTCTGGGGCCATGATATCTATGTGGACGAGCGCACGGTTGATGTACATGTAGGGCGCCTGCGCAAGGCGCTGAATTTCTCCAACATGCAGGATGTAATCCGCACAGTGCGCGGTGCCGGATACTCCATGGAAACGTAAGCAGATCGGTTTCGATCAGAGAGTATAAAAAAAGCGGGCCGAAGCCCGCTTTTTTTGGATCTGTACTGCCTCAGGCGCGGGCAGCTGACCTGCGGCGATCGGCGATCGGCTGGTAGGCCAGACGTGCGTGATAGGTGCAATAAGGCGACGCGTCCGCGGCCTCACATCCGCAAAAATGAAAATCGTCCTTCAAGGGGTCTCCAACGGGCCACTTGCATGTGCGCTCCGTCAAATCGGTCAGGGAGAGCTTGCGGGAAATCGGAACAACGACATTGCTGGCAGGGATGTAATGCGTCTCCTGCGTGTCGATCTCAATTTCTTCCTTCATGACGGTCGCACCGACAGTGCGTGTCACGGTCCGGGTTACAGGCCGTGCCGGATAGCTTGCGGACCGTGACGGAGTGGCGCGCTTGGCAGTTGCCCGTGGTGCACCCGATGAGCCGCCAGACTTTGCACGACCGGGAAGGTTCAGCCGGTGAACTTTTCCAATCACGGCGTTGCGGCTCACGCCGCCAAGCTGTGCAGCGATCTGGCTGGCACTGAGGCCTTCGGCCCACAGTCTCTTCAGCTTCTCTACGCGCTCATCTGTCCAATTCATGCCCGTTCTCCGCATTTGAACATAGACGGCACACGGAATCCCTCACCGCTGGCGCGAATTGAGTATTCGAGTCAGGCACTATATCTAGGCGTTTGGTGACTAGTTCCGCCGCATGCAGTCTAGTTATTGATTGTTAAGTTACTGGGCCGGTGACTCCGTGGCAAGAGTCGGCGGAATCTGGACGATTCGATTTTGGGGTTTTCCCCAACTTGCTTCCGTGGCGAGTCATTTTTGTCACAGCTTAACAATCGCTCTGGACAGTGCGCATTTGTTGACATCCTCAAGCGAAATGCAGATAGTGCCCTCGCCGCCCGCAGGGCGGCATTTTTGATTATTATCCGTCTGACGAGGCAGGATCTGCCAAGGAGTTGCGTCACCATGCCTGAAGCCGCGCTGTACGACACCTATAACCGCGTACCGCTCCGCTTCGAGCGAGGTGAGGGGGTCTGGCTGGTTACCGAAAGCGGCGAGAGATATCTCGACTTTGCAGCTGGAATCGCGGTCAATTCGCTCGGACATGCGCACCCGCATTTGGTACAGACACTTAAGGATCAGGCGGACAAGCTCTGGCACCTTTCAAACCTCTATGACGTCCCCGGGCAGGAGCGTCTAGCGCGTCGTCTGGTGGCTTCAACATTTGCCGACAAGGTGTTCTTCACCAATTCTGGTGCCGAGGCGCTTGAATGCGCAATCAAGACGGCGCGCCGGTATCAGTTCAGCAAGGGGCACCCCGAACGCTTTCATATCATTACGTTTGAAGGAGCCTTCCACGGCCGCACACTCGCCACGATCGCGGCCGGTGGTCAGGCAAAGTATCTGGAAGGGTTTGGGCCGAAAGTCAGCGGTTTCGATCAGGTGCCGTTTGCGGACCTCGATGCATTGAAGGCAGCCATTACGGATGCAACGGCCGCAATCCTTATTGAGCCGGTCCAGGGTGAAGGCGGGCTTCGTCGGGCACCCAAGGAATTCATGTCTGCGTTGCGCGCTCTTTGCGACGAACACGGTCTGTTGCTGATCCTGGACGAAGTTCAGTCGGGTGTTGGTCGTACCGGCAAGCTGTTTGCCCATGAGTGGGCTGGTGTCGATCCGGACATCATGGCGGTTGCCAAGGGGATAGGCGGGGGCTTCCCGATGGGAGCCTGTCTTGCCACCGAAGAAGCTGCAAGCGGTATGAAAGCTGGCACGCATGGTACAACATATGGAGGCAATCCTCTTGCCATGGCCGTTGGCAATGCAGTTCTCGACGTTGTCCTTGCGGATGGCTTTCTGGAGCATGTGCGCGATGTGGCTCTTGTCTTCCGGCAGGGACTGGAAGGGCTCAAAGACCGTTTTCCGGGCGTGATAGAGGAAATTCGCGGTGAAGGACTGATGCTGGGCATCAAGACAAAGACTGCCAACGCAGACCTTCTGGCGGCAATGCGCGATGAAAATATTCTGGCTGTGCTGGCAGGCGATAACGTCATACGGCTACTGCCACCCCTGGTCGTCACCGCTGATGAAGCGCGTGACGGCCTGGCCCGCATCGAACGGGCGGCGGAGGCTCTCGCCAAGTCCGGCATAAAGAAATCAGCTTAAGGAGTGTAGGGCCGAAGGCTCACAGCGACGATATGGCATCACCCAAGCATTTTCTCGATCTTTCGGCCGTTTCGGCCGATGACCTGCGGACCATCCTCGATGATGCGAAGGTGCGAAAGCAGGCGACCAAGGCCGGCACGGCAGACAAGCCGCTTGCTGGAAAGGTGCTGGCGATGATCTTTGAGAAACCGTCAACACGCACCCGGGTCTCGTTTGATGTCGGCATGCGTCAGCTGGGAGGCGAAACGCTCTTTCTGTCGGGTACCGAAATGCAGCTTGGCCGCGCCGAAACCATTGGTGATACGGCAAAGGTTCTGTCACGGTATGTCGACGCGATCATGATCCGTACAACCGACCATTTGCGTCTGCTTGAACTGGCCGAACACGCAACCGTTCCCGTCATCAATGCGTTGACGGATGATACGCACCCCTGCCAGATCATGGCGGACATCATGACCTTCGAGGAACATCGGGGGCCCGTCGAAGGCAAGACCTTCGCCTGGACCGGCGACGGAAACAATGTCCTGCATTCCTTTGTCGAAGGGGCAGCCCGTTTTGGATACAATATGAACATGGCCGTTCCCATGGGCTCGGAGCCGTCGGACAAGGTTCTCAACTGGGCGCGAGATAATGGTGGTAATATCAAGTTGTACCACGATGCCGAACGTGCCGTAGAAGCTGCCGATTGCGTCGTGACGGACACCTGGGTCTCCATGAATCAGGAGCATCGGGCGCGTGGCCACAATATATTCCAGCCGTTCCAGGTGAACGGCGACTTGATGAGACGCGCCGACAAGGATGCTCTCTTCATGCATTGTCTTCCTGCACATCGCGGCGAAGAAGTCACCGATGAGGTCATTGACGGGCCGCAGTCGGTTGTGTTCGATGAGGCGGAAAATCGCCTTCATGCCCAGAAGTCGATCCTGGCGTGGTGCTTCGACGCCGTTTGAACCGGACTTGATTTCGGGTAGACCCGATCCCACTTGTCGACTTTCGATCCCGCCCGGTCGGGGCGGAGTTCATTTACATTGTCGACGCCATTTTTGCGCCGCGGCGGTTTCGCCGGGAACTGCGAGCACGTAGAAGCTGGGTCGTCGGCGCGAAGGAGCAAGTCATGGCGGAAGCCACCGTTGAACTGAATGAACTTGATTTTGCAGGTGATGACCGCGTCGTTCCGTTTCAGGTGGAAGGGCTCGATGTTCGTGGGCGGGCCGTACAGCTTGGCCCTTTGCTGAATGCAATCCTCGGTCGTCATGACTATCCGGCACCCGTGGCCCGTCTTCTTGCCGAAGCAATCGTGCTGACGGCTCTGCTCGGCACGTCGCTCAAATTTGAGGGCAAGTTTACCGTGCAAACCAAGGGCGATGGTCCCGTGGATCTTCTTGTGGCGGATTTTACCACGCCCAACAGCCTGCGCGCCTATGCCCGTTATAGCGAAGAGGAGTTGGTCGACGCGGTTGCGGCCGGGAGGGTCTCACCTCCTGAATTACTTGGCGCGGGGGTGCTTGCCTTTACCATCGATCATGGCATCGGCATGCAGCCTTACCAGGGCATAGTGCCAATGGACGGGTCCTCTCTTGAAGAGATTGCCGGAGTGTATTTCAGGCAGTCGGAACAGATCCCGACAAAGGTCAGGCTCGGCGTCGCGGAGCTTCTGGATCGCGATGAAGAGGGAAGGCCGCGCCATAACTGGCGCGCTGGCGGGCTGGTTGCGCAGTTTTTGCCACAGGCGCCGGAGCGTCTGCGCCAACCTGATCTGCATGGGGGCGACGGCGATGAGCGGGATATTGACGACAGCGAAGATGATGCCTGGTCGGAAGCGCGCATCATGGTTGAAACGATCGATACGGACGAACTGACGGACCCCCAGGTTCCGATTGAACGATTGTTGTTTCGCCTGTTCCACGAACGTGGCGTGCGTGTCTACCAGCCACAGAAAGTTCTCGATCAGTGCAATTGCTCGCGTGAGAAGATCAAGGGCGTTCTGGATGGTTTCAGTGCCGACGAGATTGAAGCAAGCCAGGAAAAGGACGGCAAGATTACTGTCACCTGCGAATTCTGTTCAACGAGCTACACTTATGCGGCAGAGGACTTTGCTGCAACGTGATTGCGACAGGGTTGCGGGGCGTATCAATTAAGTACTGGTGTCAGCCCGGGTGAATCGAGCGAGAAGGCGGGGATGTTCACGTTGAACGTTTCGCCTTCGTTTGTCTCCATCTTGTAATGGCCGAACATCATGCCCGATGGTGTGTCGAGAGGACAGCCGGAAGAATATTCATAAGAATCCCCCGGCATGAGTTGTGGCTGTTCGCCGACAACGCCCGGGCCTTCGACTTCATCCACGATCCCGTTTTGGTCAGTGATGTGCCAATAGCGATGCATCAGTCGAACCGTCAGCTGTGAATGGTTCTGGATGACGATGTGGTAAGCCCAGACGTAGCGACTGTCCTCCGGGCAGGATTGTTCTTCCAGATAAAAGGGCTCGACGGCGACTTCGATATCTCGTGTTCGGGACCGATACATATGCGGCGCTTTCAATAATACCATGCTTGGTATGTTACAGCTTTGCTAAAACGTCAAGGAAACCGGGTGATGGAGAGGCGCCGTAAGCATCTGAACGGTCCGGATTATGGCTCGACCCATCCCGGTCTCAAACGTGCGAGCCATTGTAATGGTTTGCGTGCAGTCTGGATTTGCGACATGCCTGTCGCAAATCCAGTTCAGTTGAAAAACAGGATTGGGTGCCATCAAGGACACCTGTGACGTCATGTCAGGTCTATCGATCAGCACGAGCCACAGATGGCGTGCCTCGACGAGCAAGTGCGACTGAAGTTTCAGATGGGACGGCCAACGATCTCATGCGATGCCCTGCAAAGGCTGGGGCATCGCAAAAAAACTACTCATCCAGTTCGGGATGGATCCGGCATGTGCTGGTCAGCCGGGTATCGTGTCGAGCGCCTGGACAAAATCCTCCAGAAGATCGTCGGTGTCCTCGATACCAGCCGAAAACCGGAGCGTTCCCGGCGAGATTCCGAGTTCGGCACGGGCCTCGTCCGTCAGGTTTTTGTGTGTCGTTGTCGCCGGATGGGTAATGAGGCTCTTTGCGTCGCCGAGATTGTTGGAGAGTTGCACGATCTCAAGCTTGTTTTGGAGCGCAAATGCCTCCTCCTTGCCGCCATTCAGTTCGAGGCAGACGAGAGTGGACCCCCCGGTCATTTGCTTGGAAATGATATCGACCTGCGGGTGATCCGATCTTCCCGGGTAGATAACCCTGGCAACCTTTGGATGGTTGGCAAGCAGATCTGCGATACCGGATGCATTGGTGGTCTGCTGCTTCACGCGCAACGGTAGCGTTTCCAGACCCTTGAGCAATGTCCAGGCATTGAACGGTGACATGGCCGGCCCGGTATGCCGGAAATAGTCCTGAAACACGTCACTGATCCATTGCCGGTCTGAGAGCACAACGCCGCCCAGGCAACGCCCCTGGCCGTCGAGGTGCTTGGTGGCAGAGTAGACGACGATGTGGGCGCCAAGTTCGAGTGGCTTTTGGAAAAGGGGGGTTGCAAAGACGTTGTCTACGACGACCTTCGCACCGATCTGGTTGGCAAGCTTTGCCACACCGGCAATATCAACGACTTCGAGCGTGGGATTTGTCGGGCTCTCCAGAAAGAAGACTTTTGTATTCTTTCTGACGGCCTTTTCCCAGTTGTCCAGCGATCTGCCATCGACCAGAGTGCATTCGACGCCATATTTGGGTGCCAGGGTCTCAACAATCCAGCGGCAAGACCCGAACAGGGCACGCGCAGCCACGATGTGGTCGCCGGCTTTTACTTGGCAAAGAATTGCAGCGGCGACAGCTGCCATGCCTGATGCCGTTGCTCTGGCTTCCTCGGCGCCTTCCAGCATGCACATGCGCTTTTCGAACATGTCGTTGGTTGGGCTTCCGTAGCGTGCGTAAATGTAACCTTCCGTCTCGCCCTTGAAGCGCGCTTCGGCAGCCTCGGCGCTTTCATAGACAAAGCCTTGCGTCAGGTATATTGCTTCGGAAGTTTCGCCATATTGCGACCTCAGCGTTCCGCCGTGGACGAGCTGGGTTGCGGGGCGCCATTTTGTAGTCATGCGCATGCACCTTTCAGACACAAAAAAACCGGCCGCATGAAGCAGACCGGTTTCACCCCGGTCTCTTTAGCCACTTGTTTAACGTGGCTGCAAGCCGACCGGCCAAATCACCACGGGATAAAGCTGGCATAACGCCGCTCCTCGCTTGCGTCAATGGCCAGGTTTTGGTTTTGTCCGGCGACGCAGGGACGAAATGAAATGACACGGACCACCGGAATTCTGGCCGACAGGGCCATTGCAGAACTACTCAAAAGTGGCCGCCTGGTGGCTGAAAAAGAACTGGATCATGATCAGATCCAGCCAGCCAGCCTGGACTTGCGGCTCGGATCGAAGGCATTTCGCGTCCGCGCGAGCTTCATGCCGGGTCCAACCAGCCGTGTCTCAGACAAGCTCGACCGGTTGAAGCTTCATGTGATCGATCTGGCTGAGGCGGCGGTTCTCGAAACGGGCTGCGTCTATATTGTTCCGCTGATGGAAAGCCTCGATCTGCCTGAGAACTTGTCTGCATCTGCCAATCCCAAGAGCTCGACGGGTCGTCTTGATATATTCACCCGCGTCATTACCGATTATGCGCAGGAGTTCGACAAGATACCCGCCGGTTACTCCGGACCACTCTATCTGGAGATTAGCCCTCGCACGTTCCCGATTGTCGTACGACGTGGCTCTCGACTGTCGCAGATCCGCTTCCGGATTGGCAACGCCCTTCTTGGTGAAGTGGAATTGTTGGCGTTACACGATACAGACACACTCGTTGCGTCACAAAAACCGAATGTGAGTGGTGGCGGCATCGCCCTGTCGATTGACCTCAGAGGCGACAATGACGGTCTGATCGGTTATCGCGGCAAGCACCACACGGCAGTGGTGGATGTCGACAAGAAGGCGCAGCACGATATCTTTGATTTCTGGGAGCCACTTTATAGCCGTGGGCGAAATGAACTGATCCTTGATCCGGATGAATTCTATATTCTCGTCTCGCGTGAGGCAGTGCACGTACCGCCACTCTATGCGGCCGAAATGACGCCATTTGATCCTTTGGTCGGGGAGTTCCGTGTCCACTATGCCGGATTCTTTGACCCGGGTTTCGGGCATGCGGCAGCAGGCGGACTTGGTAGTCGCGCCGTGCTCGAAGTGCGCAGCCATGAAGTTCCATTCATTCTGGAAGACGCCCAGATCGTTGGCCGCCTGGCCTACGAGCATATGCTGGAACGACCAGACGCGCTCTACGGCGTGGGGCTTGGATCAAACTATCAGGCTCAGGGTCTCAAGCTCTCCAAGCATTTCCGGGTTACCTCACTCAAGAAGTAACTCAGACAACAGCCTTTTTGGCCGTCGTTTTCAGTCACTCTTGTCGACGGTTGTGTTGTCTCTTCTGCTTCCGCCCGACACGATTACCAGCAAGATTGGATAGGGCCTCAGGAGCACGCTCGCAAGCTTTGGAGCGAACTCGATTTGCCTGTCGCCCGGAGCACAGGTGAAATGTGCACGATTACCGGAAAGAGGTCGCGACAGAGGCGCGGATTATTTCAAGGGGCCAATTTTACAAGCGGATGGAAGTGTACTTGACAGATGTGGTTAACTGATAGAACTGTGCCGTCCATCGCGGGTGTAGCTCAATGGTAGAGCAGCAGCTTCCCAAGCTGAATACGAGGGTTCGATTCCCTTCACCCGCTCCAGTTTTTCAACATCTTAGCGGTACCGTCGTGGGCCCGTCGTGTCAGTTCGCACGATCCTTCTGTCGTTCCAATCGTGCTGCGGCAACTTTTCGGCTGGCCTCTAAGCGTATTCAGTGGCCGATTTGGTAAGCATCTAGAAGACTGCCAAATATTTCAGCAGAGAGATGATTCCGATAATGATGACAATAATGCGGGCGATCTGACGCATACGTCCGTCGAGTGGCAGTCTATTGATCAGGTAGAGCACCAGAATGATCACGAGGAATGTGATCAGAATGCTGATTAAAACCGACAGGCCCATAAGTCCATTCTCCTGTTCAATACGTGATGCACAGTTAGGGTAATTATGAGCCGCGTCCGAGAAGGAAAGGGCAGGTGCCAAAACTTCCATGATGAGTATGGAAGAAAAAACCGGTGCCCTCCTTGCCGCCTACCAACATGAGCCCTTGACGCCGGGTAAATTAGACCGATGGCAGACAAAGAAAACCCGAAGGGATACCTCTGGTTGAGTGCCATCAGTGATGAAGGTGTTAGGACGTTAAAGGGTATTGGCAGCTCGAGCTAAGAACTCAGGTCGGGTGAGGCCTTGTGCTTCAGCAAAGGGCATCGAACTGCCTGAGGATATCTTCAGGTAGAGCTTAAACTAAGTTATTGATTCGTTTTAGAAAATGACTAATTTTCAAATGAATAAATACTAGTAAGCACTGGCGAAGCAGCAATGGCGTTGAGGGTATCTGCGATACATCGAATTGCGTGTAATCATGCGTCAAGGCATCTCAAGCATTGCTGTCTGCTCGGGCAACAGATAGCGTCATATACATCATTCAATAAGAAAACAGCATTTTTTCCGAACCTGACGGATGCGGTTCCCATGCGGATAATCTGATGACGATATGGACACAAACTCGCGCTAGTCGCTTTGCATTTATCAAGCCGGATCATACGATGCTGTCGGGTGTCTCGAGCGGAGCGTTTAGATGGTCCTGATGAATTCAGCTCTGAAAACGTGGGGCAGTCTCCTTCTTTATCTAGTGTCAGCATGCCTGTGGGGTTTGCTTAACATATCCGCATCAAACGCGCAGGACACGGATCCACCAGTTCTGTTCGATGCGCGGGAGCGTCTCCCGCGACCTGATCTGTCGAACCTCGTGCGGTTGCGTATTCTCACGACGGCAGACTTTCCTCCCTTCAACTTTGCAGATCAAACGGGGCGCCTTTCGGGTTTCAATGTCGATCTTGCCCGCGAGATCTGCCTTGAGTTGAAGATCGAGGCGAAATGCCAGATTCAGGCTTTGCCCTTCAACGAATTGGAGGCGGCACTGACCAATAAGGCCGGTGAGGCGGTGATGGCAGGTATTTCAATCACGCAAGAGCGGCGCGAAAAGTTCTCTTTCTCACGTCCCTATCTTACGATACCGGCACGTTTTGCCCGAAACGTTTCGAGCAGTCTCGAAGGTGATCTGCCTGACGCGCTGACTGGCAAAACTGTTGGGGTCGTAAAGGACACAGCACATGAGGCGATGCTGAAAGCGTTTTTTCCCAAGGTCATTCCGGTTTTGTTCAGCGATCGCAAGGCAATGCTGAGTGCATTGAAGACGGAAAAAGTTGCAGCCGTCTTTTCGGATGGGTTGAGGCTACCCTTCTGGGTTGCTGGCGAAGCCGCAGACAAGTGCTGTGCGCTCCTGGGAGGCCCTTATCTTTCAACCAGCTTTCTTGGGGAAGGCATGGCTGTCATGTTGAAAGATGACGAAGATACGCTGACCGCTGCCTTCGATCATGCTCTCGCAACCCTTTCGAGAAACGGCCGCTTGCAGGATATTTACCTGCGCTACTTTCCGAATGGGCTCTACTGACTGCGGTGGCTACGCGACAAGAGGTACATTCAATTTGCTGAGCTTGATAACAGCCTGCGTGCGGCTGTCGACATTCAGTTTGCAAAGGATTGCTGAGACATGCGCCTTGATTGTTGCCTCGGAAACACCGAGCTCATAGGCGATTTGCTTGTTGAGTAAACCCTCGCCAAGCATGGTCAGTACGCGACTCTGTTGTGGCGTCAAGGATCTCAATCTTTCCAAAAGCTCGTTGATGCATGGGTCTTCGTCTGCAGGCGGAAGATACCCGTCGGGTAAACAGATATCCCCATCCAGAACGGACTGGATGGCTGCGCGGATCTCTTCCAGGCCGGACGACTTGGAAATGAAACCTGACGCCCCGAGATCGAGCACCTTACGGACTGTCCCGCTATAGTCACTGGCGGAAACGACAATAATTGGAAGGCTGGGGAACTCGGCCCTTAACGATAAAAGGCCAGAAAAACCACTGACACCGGGCATTGCAAGGTCGAGCAGCATGAGGTCGGCATCTGGATTGTCGTGCGCGACCTGGCGCGCATCTTCGAAGTCACCGGCCTCCAGGACGATCTGGTCGACAGCCAGATCCTGGACAGCCTGTTTCAAAGCGCCGCGAAACAACGGGTGGTCATCCGCGATGATGAATTTCAGTGCGTGCATTCCACGCCCCCTCCCAAGGGCATAGTCGCATATCGTAATATACGGCTCTTGTACGCTTCGATAGCGGCTGAAACAATAGCCGTTGTCCCTGATAGATTATTCGCTCCGTCAGGTTTTTTGCGGTGCAGATTGAGTGCCCTCCTGATCCTTGGTGAAATCCTCGATGATCTCCATGAAGCGGCGAACAAATCGCTCCATTATGGACAGGCTCTTTTCGATTTCGGATTCGTCCGGAAGGCCTTGTTTGGGCGCCATTGCATCCAGCCTCTTCTCCAAAGCGGCCACGCGATCTTCGAGAAGGTCGAGTTCGGCTTCATAGGCTGCCCGTTCATCGGCAATCATTCGGCAGGTTAGATTGCCGTCTTCATCGCGGCAAACAGAAATCGCACCTGTTTGGCGATCCATCCGGACGAAGCCTTCTGCGGTCTTTTCCATCTGGAAACGGGCAGATTCATCCGCCTGCGCTATTGCGCATGCTGGCAAAAAAGCCAATGTCAGCAACAAGTATCTCATCATTCGGCCTCTTGTCCTTTGCCTTCGGTGGACAAGCGCCCACGATTGCGGCAAATCGCAAAAGGCGTCCTCCAACCCGAGCATATAATGCGTGCGAAATTCCCATGAAGAATACCATCTACAAGATTGTTCCGCGAACACTTTGGCAAAAGGCCCGAGAAAGTGGTGTTTTCGAAGGCGCGCCTGTTGATATGAGGGATGGTTACATTCACTTCTCGACGGCATCTCAGGTGCGTGAGACGGCCCGCCTGCATTTTGCAGGGGCAGAGGACCTTCTGCTCGTTGCGGTGGACGGCAATGCTCTGGGGTTGGCCTTGAAGTTCGAGCCTTCGCGTAACGGGGAACTCTTTCCCCATCTTTATGCGCGGCTGCCGATGGATGCGGTGGAATGGGAAAGAACTCTGTCGATCGGCGCCGACGGCCTGCATGTTTTTCCAAAGGATGTCTTGTGATGTTTGGCCGCCTCTTTGACCTTGCTCGGCAAGGATTGTTCTTGTTCGATCCGGAAACGGCGCACGGCATGTCGATCTCCGCTTTGAAGAGCGGCGTCCTACCGTCGTGCAGCATCCCTCGTGATGGGCGATTGACGCAGACGGTGGCTGGAATTCATTTTCCAAATCCTCTTGGCATGGCGGCCGGCTATGACAAGAATGCCGAGGTTCCGGACGCTCTGCTTCGATTGGGTTTTGGCTTTACCGAAATCGGTACCGTGACGCCCAAGCCACAAGCTGGCAATGACAAGCCCCGGATCTTCCGTCTGGTTGCCGACCGAGCGGTGATCAACAGGCTTGGCTTCAATAACGAAGGCCATGAGGCTGCCTTTTCCCGCCTCATGGCCCGGAAAGCCTCAGATGGCATCATTGGCGTCAATATAGGCGCAAACAAGGATAGTGTGGACCGTGTGTCCGATTATGTTGCGGGTATTCACAAGTTCCATTCTGTTGCCGACTATTTCACCATCAATATTTCCTCGCCCAATACACCGGGTCTGCGTGATCTGCAGGCGCGCGCGAGCCTGAAGACGTTGTTGGATGCCGTCCTTGCGGCTCGCGCCGAGGAGGTGAAAAAACATGGTCGGGCGCTGCCGGTATTCCTCAAGATTGCGCCAGATCTGACGGAAGAAGGAATGGATGACATTGCGCAAGAAGCATTGTCGCATGATCTTGACGGATTGATTGTTTCCAACACGACGCTGGCGCGTGATGGTCTTTCCGATCGACGCCATGCCTTTGAAAACGGCGGGATGTCGGGCTCCCCATTGTTCTCCCGCTCAACCGCGGTACTGGCGAGGATGCGAAAGCGTGTGGGGCAGGATTTGCCGATCATCGGTGTCGGCGGCGTGGGCAGTGCCGAAGATCTCCTGGAAAAGATACGTGCCGGGGCCGACCTCGTGCAGCTTTATTCCTGCATGATCTATGAAGGGCCGGGACTGCCTCTTCGAATTTTGCGCGGTCTTGAAAGTCTGTTGGACCGTGAGGCTGCTGGTTCGATCCGTGACTTGCGCGATACACGGATCGATCATTGGGCCGCGGTGAAGCTATAGTCTTCCGGGTATGTGCGGCAAGGGTTGCCAGGATAGGGAAAGTCCCCGGAATTACCGGACGTCGTGTAATTGCGCCTGTTCGTGATGGCTGTCAGGCACAAAGTACCATTGCCCAGTAGGTTCGCGATGTGGATGAACGGGCCACCGCCACGCCGAGGCCACGATAGTCGCCAATCATATTGACGAGATGGCGTTTCGAGTTGATCCAGGCCTCTACTGCGTCCTCTACCGAGTTCTGGCCGCTGGCGATATTCTCCGAAGCCGGCAGCGGCACATCATTGCGTTTCATCCGCGACAAAAAGCTGTCGCCTGCGCCAATCAGATGGGTCATCTTTTCTGCCTTCGCCATGCGCACGGCCTGCTCGGCTGCCGCTTTGCGCGCCTGGGACTGGGGTGAAAGCGACGCCAGATCTCGGTCCTTCCTGATCTTGTTGACAAGTGGCAGGGCGCTTGTCGTGTAATCGTCGGCACCGATCGAAACGCCTCGGGAGCCAAGATTTGAACAGCCTGCAATCAGAATTGTACCACCCATGAGGGTGAGAAAGCCGCGCCTTGAAGAAAATGCCATTTCACTCATGCTAACGTCGAAAGCTGAAAAGTCGCAAGACGAGATAGATCGGAATGACGATCGTTGCGCCGAGGATCAGATAATCACCAACCCGTCCAAGTGCACGAAAACCCTGATGCCACAGGTCCAGAACGAAATCGCGAAATCCATAGACGATATCCCAGGGATCCACCCCGAATATCGCCATTACAAAACCAACGACCAGCGATACCACGATCAGCTTTACGATGGTGCGTCCCGGCGTATCGCCAAGAAACCGATTGACCCCGTCCGACATGCATTCAATCTCCGTTTCCTGGCAGAGATAATCGGCCTCTGCCCACCTAGCAAGGCTCACTGCTGTGGTTTCATGTTTGGTTCTTTGCTGGCGCTTTGGCCAGAATTGCGGCCAATGCCATCAAACGACGGGAAAACGATGGCAATATTCAGTTTGCTCAGACCCGTTTGACGTTTTGAGATCGGACAATCAGACCGTGGAGAGTTTGGCCACGGCGCGTTTTTCCCGACGCCGCTGCACCGAAGAGGGAATGTTCATTGCTTCACGATATTTTGCTACAGTTCGCCGCGCAAGATTGATGCCTTCTTTCCTGAGACTTGAGACGATGTCGTCGTCAGACAGGACGGAACCGGCGCTCTCTTCGGATATGAGTGTTCGGATTCGGTGACGTACTGCCTCCGCCGAATGCGTATCCCCGCCGTCGTCGGTAGGGCCGATGGAAACCGAAAAGAAGTACTTGAGCTCGAAAAGGCCGCGGGGCGTCAGCATATATTTGTTGGTCGTTACTCGGCTCACCGTGGATTCATGCATCTTGATGGCTTCCGCAACGGTTTTCAGATTGAGCGGACGCAGATGTTCAATGCCGTGGGTCAGGAAGGCATCCTGCTGCCGCACGATCTCGGTCGCAACCCTGAGGATCGTTCTGGCGCGCTGATCGAGGCTGCGCGTAAGCCAGTTGGCGCTCTGCAGACAATCTGACAGGAATGCCTGATCTTCCTTTTGTCGGGCGCGGACTGAAGAGACCGTCTGGAGATATTCACGATTGACGAGGACGCGAGGGAGCGTGTCTGGATTCAACTCCACTATCCAGGTCCCGGAGCGCGAGCTTATGACGACATCAGGTGATACCGTCTCGCAAGCGCTATGCTCGAAGCCGCTGCCCGGCTTCGGATTGAGCGAACGTATCTCGGTGAGCATATCGAGGAGGTCCTCGTCTCCGACGCCGCACAGCTTGCGAAGGGATGCAAAATCGCGACGCGCGAGCAGATCGAGGTTGTGGACTAACATCTCCATGGCCGGATCAAGTCGATCCAGAAGCTTTAGCTGGATCGCGAGGCACTCCCTGAGAGACGTGGCCATAACACCAGGTGGATCAAGTGTCTGAAGAGCTTGCAGGACCAGTTCAACCTTCGATCTGTCCTGCCCAAGGCTGCTTGCGATATCGTCAATCTCGCCGCCGAAATATCCGGCTTCGTCAACGCAATCGAGCAGTTGATGGGCAATTATGCGGTCAGATGTATCGGTGAGTAGAAAGGGGACCTGTCGGGCAAGGTGGTCGCGCAGCGTGACATGACCGGCGACAAAGTCCTCGATGTCGTAGTCTTCGCCACGTTCCGCGCCAGGCATCGACTTCCACTGCGAGAGGAGTTCCGGTGCGTCTGCCTTTGGTGGAGGCCTGTCATCCTGGAAGAGATTGTCGAACCTTGCGTCGAGTTCGCCGAGACGTTCCGCTGTTCTGTGTGCCTCCGGTTCATACCAGTCGTCACCTGGCGTGCCCTCGGCCGGTATGTCCTTGTCATTGTCGGCATCGTGTCTGTCGCTGTCGGACGACGGAACCGCATCAAAGGCCTCTGACTGTTCTGCTGATGAGAGCTCAAGCAGGGGGTTCTTTTCGATTTCCTGTGCGATGAACTGGTTGAGTTCGAGATGCGTCATTTGGAGCAACTGGATGGATTGCATCAGTTGCGGGGTCATCACCAGTGACTGGTTCTGGCGTAGGAAAAGGCTGGCAGACAAGGCCATGCTGGACGCAATCTCCCTTCCCGGTCAATGGGGCATTTTCCGGAGGTTATCAAACTGGCCCGAAAATTGCTTTTTTAGGGAAGCTGGTCAAGCATCATATAGTCTTAAGAGCGCCAGGACTAAAGCGTGAACTTGTCGCCGAGGTAAAGACGACGAACATCGGGGTTGTTGACGATGTCATCGGCACGGCCATGCGTCAGGACCTCACCGGCATGGATAATGTAGGCGCGATCGATCAGTCCGAGTGTCTCACGCACATTGTGGTCGGTGATAAGAACGCCAATTCCGCGGGCGGTCAGGTGACGAACGAGGTTCTGGATATCAGAGACGGAGATTGGATCGACACCGGCGAACGGCTCGTCGAGCAGCATGAAGGCCGGATCGGTCGCAAGTGCCCGAGCTATTTCCAATCTTCGCCGTTCACCACCGGACAAAGCGACAGCCGCTGATTTGCGCAGATGGGCAATGTGGAATTCCTCGAGCAGTTCATCGAGCTTTTGCTCACGCTTTTCCTTGCTCGGATCGTGAACCTCGAGAACGGCACGAATGTTCTGTTCGACCGTCAGGCCGCGAAAGATGGAGGCTTCCTGCGGAAGATAGCCGACACCCAGTCGCGCCCGCCTGTACATGGGCATGCTGGTTACCTCGTTGCCGTCGATCGCGATCATGCCTTCGTCGACAGGTACAAGGCCGGTTATCATGTAGAAACAGGTTGTCTTGCCGGCACCGTTCGGGCCAAGCAGACCAACGGCTTCACCACGACGGACAACCAGTGAAACACCGTTGACAACACGTCGCGTATCATAGGTCTTCGACAGGCCGTGGGCGACAAGGGTCCCCTCATAACGTGTCTTGTCGCGCGCGGCGAAAGGTTCGGTTGCGCGCGATTTTCTCGGCGCAAGACTGGAAAGGAAAGGTAATTTCACAATGCCGCCGTTGTTACTGCTGTGACCGGGATTTCGGATCGAGCAGGATTTCCACCCGACCACCGCAGGCGTCGAGTTTGGCTTCTCCGGTATTCATGTGGACTGTCAGCTTGCAACCCTTGAAAACATTCGGTCCTTCAGTCAGCACAACCTGTTCGCCAGAAAGGATGAACGTTTGCGTGGGCATGTCGAATTCTCCCTCCTGGGCAGTTGCCTGCTGCGTTCCGGAGGTCAGAAGGACATTGTCATCAAGGAAGATCTTCTCGATGTCGGCATTACCTGATGTCATCGATGAGCCTTCGCCGGTGTAGAGTACCGTCATCTTGCCTGCCCGCATGGTCGTCGTCCCCTGCACGACCTTCACGTTACCCGTGAAATAGGCTTTCTTCTCCTGTTCCTTGATCTCCAGCTGATCGCTTTCGATCTGGATGGGTTCATCATTGGAAAGCTTCAATCCATCCATCTGGCTGGTTGTTTCCTGGGCAAACAATGATGAAGATGGCGACGCCAAGCAAAGCAAGCCTGCCGCGATCATGATAGCTAAGATCTTTGCGTCTGGACGAAGGGTCATGGTGTCCGGCCTAACTGCCCTTGTTGCGGATTGCGGCAGCTTCGATGTCAACCCGAACCTGCCCACTGAAAGTGATGGTTCGCCCCTTATCCGTTATCTTGAGGGACTGTGCAACAACAGACGCTTGCTCAGTGTTAATGACGATTGGTTCGTCTGTTTCCAGCGTACCGGCCAAGACGTCGAGCTTGGCCGACTGAAATTTTGCCGTGATACCGTTGCTGAGATTGACGTCGAAAGGCGCCGTCAACTGCATTCGATCAGTACCACGATCAAAAATGCCTTCGGTTGCAACGACGCGTGCGATGGTTTCCTCATCGATAGGAACGGCCGCTTCCAGATCCTCAAGCGTGATCATGTTGGGGTTTTGAATATCCTGCAAAGCCCGCGCGGCCGTCATTGAATAATTGATGCCGTCATCATTGCGTCCGGCGATTGCGGGACGCTCCATGACGATCTTGCCATCTTCGATCTTGGCATTTTCGACCGATATATCGTCCGGGAGATAGGCACGCACGACAGATACGCCGATAAAGATCAGCGAGATGGCACATGCAGCGACGGGCAGCAGAATACGCAGCTTGCGGACGCGTGCAGAGTGGGAAAGCGCCGCCTGGTAGGCATCGCTTGCCACAATGCCGGCAAGGGCTGGCTCCTGTGATTTCACCAGGTTCTGCAGCATCGGCTGGATGTTTTCCTCTTTTTGCGCCAGTTGCATGTGCAGGCAAGTGACTTTCGTATTCCGGCGCAATATGGTCTTTATGTATTCAACAAACAATAACGGCCAACATAATTTCGTGATAGCCGGGTGCCTCTGGAACCGTTTTTCGAGGCGGATACCGGCAACGAGGAACTCTCATGGATCAATCGGCAATTGCAGATCGCCGGCGCTTGCGTCGCAAATTGAGCTTCTGGCGCATCCTTGCCCTCATCGTCATTGTCGGGCTTGCTTTTGCGCTCTACCGCATGAATGCCGGCGACGGAGGCCGGACTGCTCCGCATATCGCGCAGGTAAAGATTACCGGACTGATTCGTGACGATAGCGAGCTTCTCGCGCGTCTGGACGACATCGCAGAAAACAGTAGTGCGCAAGCACTTGTGGTGTCTATCTCGTCCACAGGCGGCACCACTTATGGCGGTGAGAGAATATTCAAGGCTATTCGCGCTGTTGCTGCGAAGAAGCCTGTTGTTTCCGACATACGGACGGTTGCCGCATCCGCCGGTTATATGATCGCCACCGCAGGCGATACGATCATTGCCGGCGAGAGTTCGCTGACTGGATCAATCGGTGTCATCTTCCAGTATCCGCAAATTGCCGAATTGATGGAAAAGCTCGGCGTGTCCCTTGAAGAGATCAAGTCGTCACCTTTGAAAGCCGAGCCATCGCCCTTTCATCCGCCAAGTGAGGAGGCGCGGCAGATGATCCGCTCGGTGATCATGGACAGCTATGACTGGTTTGTGGGTCTTGTTGCGGATCGGCGAGGTCTTTCGCGGGAGGAAACATTGCGCCTGGCCGATGGCTCGATCTTTACCGGCAGGCAGGCGCTGGAGGCCAAGCTGGTGGACCAGCTTGGCGGAGAAGATGAGATCCGCGCTTATCTGGAGAAAAATGGCGTGGCCGTGGATCTGCCGATTGTAGAATGGAAGGACGGCAACAGAGGATCATCGTTGTGGTTTGCACGTGCCATGGCGGAGGCATTTCGGCTGACGGGCCTTGGCGAGGCACTCGGACAAACGTCGTTGCCTCCGTTTGTTGTTGACAAGTTGTTTCTTGACGGTCTTGTCTCCGTTTGGCAGTTTGGCCGCGATTAAAAGTGTAAATTTGTCAGGGGGCAACCGTGATCAAGTCGGAACTCGTTCAGATCGTTGCGGCGCGCAATCCGCATCTTTACCATCGCGATGTGGAAAATATCGTCAATGCCGTCCTCGATGAGATTACGGATGCCTTGGCGGCAGGAAATCGTGTCGAGCTGCGGGGCTTTGGCGCGTTCTCCGTCAAAAACCGACCCTCGCGCTCCGGCCGCAACCCGCGGACGGGCGAATCGGTTTTCGTGGAGGAAAAATGGGTTCCCTTCTTCAAGACGGGAAAAGAACTGCGCGAGCGGCTCAATCCTGGTCTTGGTGACGACTGACTGCGGTCACTCCACAATCGTCAACGCACTTGAAAGGCGCGCAAGCTTGCCTATCCTGTCTCGGCACAGCATAGGACATAAAATGCTGAGACAAGGCGGAAAGACATGACAAAACTGAAGAAGATCCTGAATCTGGCGATACTCATTCCGCTTGGCGTGGCCTTGATTGTGTTGTCCGTTGCCAATCGCCAAAGCGTAACGCTGGCCCTCAATCCGTTCCGCCCGCAAGACGGTGTTCTCTCGCTGACCGCTCCTTTTTTCCTTTTTCTGTTGCTGGCCGTGATTATCGGAATTGTCATCGGTGCATCCGTGATGTGGTGGCAGCAGGGACGCTACCGCAAGCAGGCTCGTCTGGAGGCGCGCGAGGCGGTCAAGTGGCAAAAGGAGGCCGATCGACAAAAGACTGGCGCAGCGGCTGGCACAAACAACCTGCCGGTTGCCCGTCCCTGACTGTGGTCACTAGTCGAAAATGGCCCGGCAATCCTTGGTCGACATCTGTTGGCCATTGCAGCGTGACTGGCTGCACCAAGAGTGCGCTTCTTTAGTTTCCGGCACGGTGGAGATGTACGAAAGGCACGTGCTGGGATGAACTGCCCGGACCGCGCCCAACGTGGTATCACTCCCAAGATGGTCGTTCATCCAAATACCGGCGGCAATGATGCCGCACTGCTTCCTGAGCCATTTGAAAAATGGTTTGCCACCAAGGGCTGGGCGCCGCGCCCGCACCAGATCGAACTCCTTGCCCGTGCAGACGCCGGCGAGAACATGTTGCTGATTGCGCCGACGGGTGCAGGCAAGACGCTAGCCGGATTTCTTCCATCACTGACCGGGATTACGCGGCGTGGAAAAAAATCGCGTGGTTCAGCATTTGAAGGTGTTCATACACTCTACATATCGCCGCTCAAGGCGCTCGCTGTTGATATCGAGCGTAATCTGACACGTCCCGTCGAGGAGATGGACCTGGCTGTGTCAATCGAAGTCCGCACGGGTGACACACCGCAATCGAAACGCCAGCGCCAGAGGCTGTCTCCTCCGGATATTTTGCTGACCACGCCTGAACAGCTTGCGTTGCTGCTGGCCAACAAGGATGCCGGGCGGTTCTTCAAGGATCTGAAATATGTCATTCTTGATGAACTGCATTCGCTGGTCATTTCCAAACGCGGCCATCTACTGTCACTCGGCCTTGCCCGCCTGCGAAAGCACGCACCGCACTTGCAAACAATCGGTCTGTCGGCAACGGTTTCTCAGCCGCTTGCCCTGCAGTATTGGCTTGTCGGGCAAAGCGGGTCCACATCGCTCCCGGCAGGGCTGGTTCACGTCGAAGATGGCGCTCCGCCGGACATCACGATCCTGGAAACGAAAAACCATATTCCGTGGTCCGGACATGTCGCGACATATGCGATCCAGGAAATATACGAGGAAATCAAACGGCACAATACGACGCTGATCTTCGTCAATACGCGCTTTCAGGCAGAGCTGTTGTTTCGGGAGCTCTGGACAGTCAATGACGACGATCTTCCGATTGCCCTACATCACGGGTCACTTGATGCCGGACAGCGCCGCAGGGTCGAAGCGGCGATGGCTGCCAATCGGCTTCGTGCTGTCGTTGCGACATCGACACTCGATCTCGGGCTTGACTGGGGAGATGTCGATCTTGTTGTCCATGTGGGAGCTCCAAAAGGAGCCTCTCGGCTTGCACAGCGCATTGGCCGTTCCAATCACCGGATGGACGAGCCGTCGAAGGCAATCCTCGTACCTGCCAACCGTTTTGAGGTCATGGAGTGCCAGGCGGCGCTTGATGCAAATTATCTTGGTGCCCAGGATACGCCGCCGGTTGGTGAAGGAGCACTTGATGTCCTTGCCCAGCATGTTCTCGGCATGGCTTGCGCGGAACCCTTCGATCCCGTCGAGCTCTATGATGAGATTACCAGCGCTTCGCCTTACCGCCACCTAGGCTGGGAAATGTTCGAGCGGATCGTCGATTTTGTCGCAACCGGTGGCTATTCCCTTCGGTCCTATGATCGTTATGCCAAGATCAGGCGGATGACCGACGGTCGCTGGCGGGTGTCCAATGCGCACATTGCCCAGCAATATCGACTGAACCTTGGCACCATCGTCGAGGCAACTGAACTCAATGTTCGGCTGGTAAAGCGCGGCTCCAGAGGCATTTCAGGCCGTGCAGGCATGTCGCTTGGCAAGGTGGAGGAATATTTCCTTGAGCAGCTCGTTGCGGGCGACACCTTTCTGTTTGCGGGCAAGGTCTTGCGTTTTGAGGCGATCCGGGAAAATGAATGCCTGGTTTCCAACGCCTTTTCGATGGACCCGAAGATCCCCGCCTATGCCGGCGGCAAGTTTCCGCTTTCCACTTATCTTGCTGGCCAGGTGCGCGCCATGCTGGCAGATCCGGATCAATGGCAGGCCTTGCCCGGGCAGGTGCGTGATTGGCTGAAGTTACAGAAGGACCGCTCGGTCCTGCCGCGCAGTGATGAACTGCTGATCGAGACGTTTGCGCGCGGCAAACGCTTCTTCATGATCTGCTACTGCTTTGAGGGGAGACTTGCGCATCAGACACTCGGCATGCTTTTGACCAGGCGGCTCGAGCGGATCGGTGCAAGGCCGCTCGGATTTGTTGCAACCGATTATGCACTGGCGGTCTGGTGTCTGAATGACATCGGCGGCATGGTCGAAGAGGGCATGCTTGTCCTGTCGGACCTCTTCGACGAGGACATGCTGGGAGATGACCTGGAGGCCTGGCTTGAAGAGAGCTACATGCTGAAGCGTACTTTTCGCAACTGCGCCGTCATTTCCGGCTTGATCGAGCGTCGTCATCCAGGCAAGGAGAAGACAGGCCGGCAGGTCACCGTCTCGACCGATCTGATCTACGATGTGTTGCGAAGTCACGAACCGGACCACGTTTTGCTCGTGGCGACGCGCCAGGATGCAGCATCGGGGCTTTTGGATATCGGCCGGCTTGGTTTAATGCTTTCGAGAATCAAGGGACACATCACGTACAGCCACCTTGACCACATATCGCCGCTTGCCGTTCCGATCATGTTGGAGATCGGCAAGGAAAGCGTGCCTGGCGAGGCACAGGAAGCGATCCTTGAAGAGGCTGCCGAAGAAATGATTGCGGAGGCACTGAGTTGATGCATTCTTGCCGGAAGAACGAAGACTGATGGACCGACTGGCGCTTGCAGCTTTGACAGCCTCGACGACGGGAAGAGGCATGGGATCGGAAGAAACCTTGGTCAATGGCGTCTTGGCGGTCTGTGATCCGCTTGGCTGTCTTTATCTGCCTGAGACTGGAACATTGGTCATTTCCGATCTCCATCTGGAAAAGGGTGCCGCGTTTGCTCGCCGCGGAATGATGTTGCCACCCTACGATACCAGCGCAACGCTCGATATTCTTGCAGTCGTCATTGGACGCTATGACCCGAAGACGGTCGTTTCTCTCGGGGACAATTTCCATGATCGGAAGGGATCCGAAGAACTACCCGATGACCTGCGCAGACGGATTTTTGCAATGGCGCGGGGACGTGCGTGGATCTGGATCAATGGTAATCACGATCCTGATGGCACTTTCGGTTTGCCCGGTGACTGCGCAGACGAACTGGTCTGTGGCGAGCTTGTCTTTCGCCACGAACCAAGCCTGATCTCCAGACGAGGAGAGATCGCCGGCCATTTGCATCCTGCGGCCACGGTACGCCGTCGCGACAAATATGTGCGTCGGGCCTGTTTTGCGACGGATGGCGCACGGCTTGTGATGCCGGCCTTCGGTGTGCTTTCCGGCGGTCTCGATCTGAACCATCCTGCGATGCACGGGCTCTTCGATCGTACGACACTTGTTGCGTATCTGCTGGGGCGCGATCGCATCTATCCTGTTCGCTATGCAAGCCTTTTGGCCTGACGTTACTGCGTCTTCTTCTGCCGGTCAGGCAGACAGCGGCTATCCCGGATCAATCCTTGCGGAAGATGAGGCTCGCTCCCCATCCGGTAATGATGGCAATGAGGACACAAATGAGGCCATAGACGATCGGTCGCTCGTGTGCAGCGTCTGTAATGGCCTGTTCGAGGCCGGTCTTCACGACCCTGAGGGGCAATTCCTGTTCGGTGAGGAGTTCGCCGCCCTTGAAGAGATAGGCGCGGACCGTATGCACCCCGTCGGGTATGTTTGCAGGCAGCCGCAAGGATGCTCGAAACAGGCTGGACGAGACAAAGCGAACGCCATTCGTATCGCGCTGATAGAGGCCGCTGGCAAGTTTCAGCCGCCGATAGGCATCACGGAAATCGGACAGATCGATTGCGTTGCCGATATAGCCGGTTGGTGTCAGCGTCAGGTGGTTGATGCCGACGCCGATGCTGTTCAACGCCGGACCTTCGTCAATCACATCGATCTCGCGCGTGGCGGCCAGTGAATAGGATTCGGGTACCTGCTCGAACGTCATTGAACGGGTATTCATCCAGATCCCGAGCACCCGTTCCTTGCGGCGGACCGTGGCATAGTTGCGTGGTCCCTCCAGCGTGACGATGATATCGTACTGTCCGATGGCAAGGAACAGTTCGTCAGCATTGGTCAGCGCCCCGAAGACGGTGAGATCGGCGCCACGAAAATCAGAAGTGATGGCGATCTCGTTGGTCGATGTCCCGATCTCCAGCCCTTCCCGGACGCTCGACGCCTCTCCGAACGGAACCTGGGCAAGAGCCGCTGACGAGAAGATGATAAAGGTCGCTGAAACGATTAGTCGAAGGAGGTGGCGCATCAATATGCAAAGCCTCCTATCGACACAGAATAGATGTCATCCGGCGTCAGCACGAGGGCAATCGCCAGTCGAATGCCGACTGCCAGGACGAGCAGGGCAAGCAGGGCCCGCAATTGCTCGCCGCGCAGTTTTTGGCCGATACGCACGCCATATTGCGCACCGATGACGCCGGCGACCATCAGGATGGTCGCCAGGACGATGTCGACGGAGTAGTTGGTTGCCGCCTGTACCATGGTCGTATAGGCCGTAACGAAAATGATCTGGAACAGTGACGTGCCGACGACCACACTGGTCGGGATACGCAGGAGATAGATCATTGCCGGCACCATGATGAAGCCGCCGCCAACGCCCATGATCGATGTCAAGACGCCAATCGAAAATCCAAGAACCAGGACCGGGATGGCGCTGAGATAGATCTTCGATTTCTTGAACCGCATCTTGAAGGGCAGGCGGTGCACCCAGATATGCTGGCCCGGGCGCTTTGCAGCCGGCGGCTCGTTGCGCGCGGCACGTTTCAGTGCCCGTAGGCTTTCGTTCAGCATCAGGCTGCCGACGGTTCCAAGCAGAATGACGTAGAGAAGCGAGACGAACAGGTCCAACTGGCCAAGGCGCCTGAGCCAGGAAAAGACCCAGATGCCGACGGTGGCGCCGGCAAGGCCGCCGGCAAGCAGGACGGAGCCGAGCTTCATGTCGAGCGTGCCGCGCCGGAAATGTGAGATGGCTCCGGAAATCGACGATGCAACGACCTGATTTGCGCCAGTCGCCACGGCAACCACGGGTGGAATATTGTAGAAGATCAGGAGCGGTGTGATCAGGAAGCCGCCACCAACACCGAACATGCCGGACAGAAAACCGACGGCTGCCCCCATCCCCAGAATGATGAATATGTTCACCGATAACTCTGCGATCGGCAGATAGACTGTCACGGCCGAACCTCAAACACGATACGACTGCCCGGCGGGCAGTTTTGCCATGCGGATAACCTCTCCGCTTCGGCGCTGGGTATGCCGACATGCCTCATATGGCGCGTCGTAATTGCCTTCCGTCATGCGCCGGACGCAAGGGGGTGTCAACTCGCGAAGCCCGTTTAATGGGGCTTTTCTCCGATTTTGTGGCGGGCCGACAAAAGGCCTGCATAGAGCTTTAGACAATGGGTCATGTATTTCGCTTCAGGAGTTCATGGACCAGTGCATCATTGACCGTGCCGGTTGGCTCCTGTCCGATAGACGCCTGAAATGATTTGATGGCGCCGATTGTCTTTTGTCCCATCACGCCGTCCGGAGCGCCGGCGTCGAAGCCATTCTTGTTCAGGATCGCCTGAATGTTGAAGATTGCCTTTTCCATATCGACAGACGCGGTCGTCAGCGGCTTTGTGTTGTCGGCCCATTCGTCGGGGAGGCTGACTTCGTTGGCGTCCGTATCCAACGGTTTTGGCGCCCAGTTTCGCGTCAACGCCTTCGCCGAGGTCAACTGCTCCTGGCGCATGGATTTGGCCACTTCATCGCGTTTTTCGCCGGCGTCGGAATCACCGGCCCTGGCGGCAATGTCGAACCACTTGTAAGAGGCGACGAGATCCTGGGGCACACCGTTGCCGCGCGCATAAAGGATAGCCAGATTGAACTGGCTGTCCGTAACGCCCAGCTCGGCTGCCTGCTCGAACCATCTGGCCGCTGCTTTATAGTCGGGCTCTTCCTTGGCGCCGGAGGCAAAAAGGACGGCAAGATTGTGCATGGCGCTGACATTGCCGGCGTCTGCCGCCTTTTGGTAGTAATCCATCGCCTTTTCGATATCGCGCGTGATTCCGGTGCCCTTTTCAAAGAGCGTACCAATGCGATATTGCGCCGGCGCAAAGCCGCGATCGGCAGAAAGCTTGTACCAGTTGGCAGCCTCCGAAAGGTCGGTATCGACGCCCCGGCCATCCGTATAGCGGGAGCCGATTTCAAACAGGGCGATCGGATCACCATCCTTTGCGGCCTCAACGAGAGATGTCGGTCCAACCGAGGAGGGAACGACGATCGGCGGTTCGGCTGAAGCATCGGCTACAGCCTGTTGTCCTGTGAGAGCCTGCACGGCTTGTGCGTCGGCGGCTGCGTTAAGGGGGCCGTCGGTTTGGGCAAGGTCGGGACCCGCCGGTTTTTGTGCCTCCGTGGCCGCAGCCTGTGGCGCTTCCTGACCAGTTGAAGCAGGGGCGGCTGCGATCTCGTCTTGATCCGATGCGCTGGCGGTGTCTGCCGCTTGCTGTGAAGAAGGCTGTGCTGCGTTCGAGGAGGCATCGATTGCGGGCGCCTCGCTGAGCGACGGCGGCGCGGTTTCTCCGGTGGAAAGGGTCTTGACGAGCGGTATTGCCATGACGGTGAGCAGCACGGCACCGACCGCCATCATGATCGGCCGTCGGTATTTCGAAAATGCGGTGCCGGACACGGCCTTGTCGTCCTTGCTGCCGTTCTGCTTGCCTTCGACCGGCTCAGTCGAACCCGGGTCTGTTTCCATGGCGGCTGCCTTTGCAGCTCTCCGTGCGGCGGCAATATAGTCTGTGTGCTCGGGTTCGCTTGCCTGTGGGCGTCCGGAGGCAGCCGCTTGGCTTGCCCGAACCCGCTCAAGGATCTTGCGCACATCCGGTGCTCCGGATCCCGGTTCTAAAAGTGCGTTTTCGTGTTCCGGCGGCAAAACGTCGACAGGGTCGAGTGACGGAGTGGGCTCTATCACTGTGCGACCGGGTTTGGATGCCGGCTTTTGCTCAGGACGAAGGCGGCTGGAAATCTGGCCGAGGAGGCCGCGCTTCACACGGGGATGGTCCGGGTTTGCGCCACCAGACAGGGGCTCATCGGCGCTGACAGCAACATCATCGCTGGTGATGCCTTCGACGTTGTGATCTGAAACATTCTCGTAACCGTTGCCGGAAGTCGTCTGCGGGTTGGTGTGCACGGTACTGCCGGCAAGGGATGCCATCATGTCCTGGTGAAGGTTTTCCGGCTCGTTGCCGGCCTGGGCAGTGGCCATTATGGGTACGGGAACAACCTGTGGCAGAATCGGCGCGGAAAACCGGTCCTCCATGGTGTCGAGCCGATCTGCGATCTGGACAAGTGTGCTGTGCAGGGCATTGAGTGTGTGCTGCGAACGTTCTTCGCTGCTGCGGGTCAATTCTTCAAGGTGCCTGAGATCTTCGGCGAGTGCCGTCAGTCCACTGATGTCGACACCGGAGGCATTCAAGCCGGCCTGGCGCGAGAAACTGTCCACGACTGCTTCTGCCGCCTGGCGGGCGGCTTCAAGGACATATTCGTCATTTGTGGTCATATAGGTTTCGAGTGCCGAGACCCGCTCCGACATTTCGTCGGCACCATATGCGGCAGTCGATGGCTGACTGATCAGTTCGGACAGGTGGGCAATCTGCAACTCGAGATTGTTGAGAGCGCGACTGTCGCTGGACGGGGAAAATGCAGTCTCGTCCAGGCGGGCGGCGATCCCGCTCAGGCGATCCTCTATCCGTTCGATGGCAGCACGGTCAGTATCCGGTTGCTGTGGGACCTGGATGTCGATCGCGTCAATCCGGCGTGCAAGATCGTCCAGTCTGTCGATCATCGCTTCGTTCAGGCTGGCCGGATCAAGCCGATCAATCCTTGCGGATATTTCGGCAAGGTAATCGGCAAGGGCGGGAAGGTCCTGGCGGGCTGCATCCGTGGACATCATCGCGGAAAGTTGCTCAAGGTGCTCTTCGAGCCTTGATGAGATCTGTTCGCCACAGAGTTCTTCGATGCGCACAGCCAGCGAACTGACGCGATCAGCCAGCACGTCGTTCGTGTCCTGTTTTGTCTCGCCCGCCATTGCATCGATCTGCTGGGCAAGCGCGCCAAGACGGGTTTCAAGCCTCTGGAAGGCTGCCGGGTCGGGAGGTGATGCAGTTGGTGCACGACCGCTTGCGGCGATTGCGCGGCTGATCTCGTCAAGACGGTCGTCCAGGAGTGCAAACTGGTCGTTGAAAGATGCATCGGTGGGCAGTATGCGTGAGCCGAGCTGCTCCATCGCGGTTGCAACCGCCAGAAGCTTTTGTTCCAGCGCCCGTATTGCGGGATTGTCGCTCATGGCGCCAAGTTGGCTCTTGATGTCGTCAATTCGGTAGGCAAGGCCAACGAGTTCTTCACGAAGCTCGTGTGTATCGAGCTCGACGATGCGCTCTTCCAGGTCCTTCCAGCGGTTGTCGAGCCGCTGGATGCTTTCTTCGCGGGCAAGTCCGTCGATAGCGGCGTGAAGTTCGGCATATTCGGCGCGCAGGGCGTCGGCCTCTGGTCCTGCCCGTTCGCCAAGCGCCTTGATGTCGTCTGCCAGCCTTGCGAGATCGGCATTGAGATCGCCACTGATATCGTGGTTCTGGGCGATCGATCGAATGCTGCTGACCTCGGAACGCAAAGCACTCATTTCGCGGGCGACACCTTCGTTGATGTCGTGCTTGAGTTCCATTCCAAGGACACTCATGGCCTCTGTGATATCTTGAAGTGACGGTTCCTCATGGGACTTGGCGCGTTGCGGCAGCGGATCGCGTTGAAGATGCGCTGCCGGGTGGGGTCGCGTGAAGGCTGAAGGCGGCACTTCCCTGGCGACACGACGCGGTTCCAGCCTCGGACGCGGCACGGCTGGTGGCTGGATGGCTTGAGCCTCAGGTTCACGTCTTTCGCGGCTGGCTGCAAGCATCTGTTGCCTGTCACGGATTTCCTGCAAGGGGCTGGTCGGCGATGAAGGCTTGGTCTGCGGCTCACGTGACTGGATCAGGCCCTCTATTCGCGCCTCCAGACCTTCGATGGTACGGTTGAGCTTTTCGAGAGACGATCTGTCGCCAGGGCGGGATTGTATCGATCGTGAACGGTCCATGTCGCTGCTCGTTCCAACGTTTCCAGGCGTGATGGGGCCGAAGGTCGGCGCTGGAGAATATGCCTCCTCGGTCGGCGACAAAAATACCGGACGAGGGCATGCTGCTCCCATGCAACTATTTCACTGGACGTGGTAAATAAGCCGTTAACAGAGGCAGACTTTTTTAACCTTTGTTCCAGATCAGTCCTGCTGCAGGTCTGTCCGGCCGGGAAAGTCAAAAAAGGTATGCCGGCAGGATATCGTCTAATGGTGTTTGACGTTTACGCAAACGTCAATTATTCATGGTTCTCAGGATTTTGAAGGACAAGCATCCGCCGAAACTATGGAGGAAACGCGATCATGCCCGTGTACAAGGCCCCCCTAATCGACACTCTTTTTGTCCTGAATGATGTTCTGGGCCTTGATCATTATGGCAATCTGCCGGGCTTTGCCGATGTCGGGCCGGAACTGGTCGAGGCCATTTTATCAGAGGCTGCAAAACTTGCAGAAGAGGTTCTTCTTCCGCTGAACCTTTCCGGTGATCAGGAAGGCTGTATACGTCACGATGACGCGACTGTATCCGTTCCGCAAGGCTTCAAGGAAGCCTACGATCAATATCGTCAGGGAGGCTGGATCGGCCTTGCCGTTCCGGAAGAATTTGGCGGTCAGGGCCTGCCCTACACATTGCATACGGCGGTCGGCGAATACATGTCGTCTGCCAATATGTCGCTGATGATGTATCCGGGACTGACGCAAGGTGCGATTGCAGCGATACTCGCCCATGGGACTGATGTGCAAAAGCAGACCTATCTGCCGAAGATGGTGGAGGGCGTCTGGTCCGGTACCATGAACCTGACCGAGCCGCATTGCGGTACGGATCTCGGACTGTTGCGTACCAAAGCGGTTCGAAACAGCGACGGCACCTATGCGATCTCTGGCCAGAAGATCTTCATTTCTGCCGGCGAGCATCCGATGACAGACAATATCATCCATCTTGTCCTTGCCCGCATCGAAGGCGCTCCCGAGGGAACGAAGGGCATTTCGCTCTTCATCGTGCCGAAATTCCTGGTCGACGAGGAGGGTTCTTCCGGTGCGCGCAACAAAGTTTCTTGCGGTGCGATCGAACACAAGATGGGCATTCATGGGAACGCGACCTGTGTCATGGATTATGACGGCGCGGTCGGCGTCCTGATCGGTGCCGAAAACAAGGGCCTCGCGGCCATGTTCGTGATGATGAACGAGGCGCGACTGGGCGTCGGATTGCAGGGACTCTCGATTGCAGAAATTGCCTATCAGAACGCCGTTGCCTATGCGCGTGAGCGCCTTCAGGGACGTTCACTTTCAGGCCCCAAGGCGCCCAAGAAGATGGCAGATCCGATCATTGTCCATCCCGATATCCGCCGCGCGCTGATGACGATCAGGGCCTTCAATGAGGCTGGGCGGGCCTTCATGCTGTGGAGTGCGTTGAAGTCGGACATTGCCCATCGTGCAGACAGTGAAAAGGAACGCGAAGAGGCTGATGACCTGCTTGGCCTTGTCACGCCGATCCTCAAGGGCGTCCTGACCGACAAGGGATTTGAACACGCCGTCATGGCGCAGCAGGTCTTTGGCGGCCATGGCTACATCGAAGAGTGGGGCATGAGCCAGTATGTCCGCGATGCCCGTATCGCGATGATCTATGAAGGGACCAATGGCATCCAGGCGCTTGACCTCGTGGGTCGAAAGCTCGCTTTGAACGGCGGACGAGGGGCCATGGCGATGTTCAAGGAAATTGCTGACTTTTGCGAGGATCACCGGACTGACGACGATATGAATGTCCTTGTCAAGCCACTGAAGAAGGGTCTGTCGGATCTGCAGTCCTCGACCATGTGGTTCATGCAAAACGCCATGGCCAAGCCTGACAATGCCGGGGCCGGTTCGACCGATTACATGCACCTCTTCGGCCTGGTGGTGCTTGGCTATATGTGGGCAAGAATGGCGAAGACGGCACATGACCGGCTTAAAGCCGGCGATGAGCGCGAGGATTTTCTCAAGAACAAGCTGGTTACGGCGCAGTTCTACATGGAGCGCATCATAGCGGAAACGGCCTTGCGCAGGACGAGGATCGAAGCCGGCGCCGACACGATGATGGAACTGGCGGCCGAAGGATTTTGATTGCAAGTTGCGGGCCTTTGGGCCGCAGGGAGATGGATGATGACGGAAGCCTTCATTTACGATCACGTACGCACACCGCGCGGTCGCGGCAAGAAGGATGGCAGTCTGCACGAAGTGCCGTCGGTGAGGCTGGCTGCGGGGATGCTTAATGCTCTTCGAGACCGAAACGGTCTCGATACCACCACAGTCGATGATATCATTCTTGGTTGCGTCGATCCGGTCATGGATGCTGGTGCCGTCATCGCCAAGGCGGCCGCGTTCGAGGCTGGCTATTCCTTCCGCGCTCCGGGCATGCAGATCTCCCGCTTTTGCGCATCCGGGCTCGACGCTGTCAATCTTGCAGCGGCCAAGATCGTTGCGGGGTCTGATGACATCGTCATCGCTGGCGGTGTGGAATCGATGTCGCGCGTCGGTATGGGGATGTCCGGCGGTGCCTGGTACATGGACCCGTCGGTCAATTTCCCTGCCTATTTCATGCCCCAGGGCGTATCAGCCGACCTGATTGCCACCAAGTACGGCTTTTCCCGCGAGGATGTCGATGCCTATGCGGTTGAAAGCCAGAGGCGTGCCGCGCGAGCCTGGGATGCGGGCCACTTCCGCAACTCCGTCATCGCCGTGAAGGACCACAATGGACTTGTCATTCTTGATCGCGATGAGAACATGCGGCCAGAAACAGACATGCAGGCGCTTGCTACGCTCAATCCATCCTTCCAGATGCCAGGCGAGATGGGTGGTTTTGAAGCCGTCGGCATTCAGGCTCACCCGGAAATTGAGCGTATCAACTATGTTCACCATGCGGGCAATTCTTCCGGCATCGTCGATGGTGCAGCGGCTGTACTGCTGGGTTCGCAAGCATCCGGCACGGCCATGGGTCTCAAGCCGCGTGCCCGCATCCGTGCCTTCGCCAATATCGGCTCAGAGCCTGCCTTGATGTTGACCGGCCCGGTCGATGTTACACAAAAGCTCCTTTCACGCTCGGGAATGTCGCTCTCCGATATCGATCTCTTCGAACTGAACGAAGCTTTCGCGGCAGTGGTCCTGCGCTACTGCCAAGCATTCGACATCAGCCATGACAGGATCAACGTCAACGGCGGTGCAATTGCCATGGGACATCCGCTTGGTGCGACCGGCGCAATGATCCTCGGTACGGTCCTTGACGAACTTGAACGGCGTGATCTCAACACGGCTCTCGTCACGCTGTGTATCGGTGCGGGCATGGGAACTGCCACGATTATCGAACGCGTGTGAGATCGGCGAGGAGAAAAGACATGACTTACGTGAACTTCACCGTCGAAACGGACACAGATGGCATTCAGCTTGTCACCTGGGACATGCCGGGAAAATCCATGAATGTCTTCACCAAGGAAGTGATGGACGAGATTGACCGGATTGTCGACGAAGCTGTTCTTGACGCGTCAGTCAAGGGCGTCGTTTTCACATCCGGCAAGGCAGCCTTTTCGGGAGGCGCCGACATCACCATGATCAGGGACCTGTTTTCCATGATTGCCAGGGAAAAACAGGAAGATCCGGATGGAGCGATCCAAAAGCTCTTTGATGTGGCGGGTCGCATGTCGTGGTTGTGGCGCAGGATCGAAACCTGTGGCAAGCCCTGGGTTTGTGCCGTCAACGGCATCTGTATGGGCGGTGCCTTCGAACTGGCGCTTGCCTGCCACGGCCGGGTTGTTGCGAATACGAAGTCGGTGAAGCTTGCGCTGCCCGAAGTCAAGGTCGGCATTTTTCCAGGTGCGGGTGGTACCCAGCGCGTTTCGCGGCTGGCAAATACCCAGGATGCCCTGCAGATGATGACGACGGGCCAGTCGCTGACCCCGCAGCGCGCCAAAGCCATGGGTCTGGTTCATCAGGTGGTCGAACCAGACAAGTTGATCGAAACTGCAAAGCAGATGATCAAGGATGGCCTGAAGGCGACGGCACCGTGGGACGAAAAGGGGTTCAAGGTACCCGGTGGTGGTGTCTGGACACCCGCGGCAGCCCAGCTTTTTCCGGCGGCACCGGCCATTTTGCGGCGTGAGACTGCCGGCAATTATCCCGCAGCGCTTGCCATCTTGAAATGTGTCTACGAGGGTTTGCAACTTCCCTTCGACATAGCCTTGAAGGTCGAGCAGCGCTACTTCACCGAGATCCTTCAGACGACTGAAGCCTTTTCGATGATCCGGTCTCTCTTCGTCTCGATGCAGGAACTTGCAAAAGGCGCTCGTCGTCCCGCAGACCAGGAAAAAACCAGCTTTGCCAAGGTTGGCATCGTCGGTGCCGGTTTCATGGGAGCGTCGATTGCCTATGTGACAGCTGCGGCCGGGATTGCGGTCATTCTTGTCGATCGCGACGAGGAGGCCGCAAGGCAGGGCAAGGCAGTGGCAGAAAAACTGGTGGCTGATCGTGTCGGCAAGGGCCGGATGACCAGGGAGGAAGGCGAAGCGCTTCTTTCTCTTGTCACGCCAGCATCCGGCTATGATCTGCTCCATGACGTCGATCTCGTCATTGAGGCGGTCTTTGAAGACCGTGCGGTAAAGACCGCCGTCATCAAAGAGGTTGAGGCGGTCATTGCGCCAACGACCATCTTTGCCTCCAATACCTCGACGTTACCGATTACCGGGCTTGGCGAACGTTCCAGACGTCCGGATCAGTTTATTGGCCTCCATTTCTTTTCGCCTGTCGAAAAGATGATGCTCACGGAAGTGATCCTTGGTGAAAAGACAGGTGACAGGGCACTTGCCGTTGCGCTGGACTTTGTCGCCAGGATCAAGAAGACGCCGATCGTCGTCAACGATACCCGCGGCTTTTTCGTCAACCGCTGCGTGTTTCGTTACATCAACGAGGCTTATGACATGCTGATCGATGGCGTGCCTCCGGCGATGATTGAAAATGCCGCGAAGATGGCCGGCATGCCGGTTGGTCCATTGGCCCTGAATGACGAGGTTGCCGTTGATCTTTCACAAAAAATCATGAAGGCGTCGATCGCCGATCTTGGACCTTCAGCCGTCAAGCCCGAACATATGGAACTGATCGACCGGATGGTTGACGGTCTTGATCGGCGCGGCCGCAAGAACGGCAAGGGCTTTTACGAGTATCCCGCCAAGCCTGCGCGCAAGTTTCTCTGGCCGGGCCTTGCCGATCTCTACCCGCAGCGACCGGCGGATGAGATCGACATCGAAGTCTTGAAGCAGCGCTTTCTTGTCATGATCGCGCTCGAAGCGGTGCGCACGATGGAAGAGGGGATCGTGACGGATCCCCGAGAGGCGGATATCGGTTCCATCCTCGGCTTCGGTTTTGCGCCCTATACGGGCGGTGTGCTCTCCTATGTTGATGGCATGGGTGTCAAGAATTTCGTGGCACTTTGTGAAACGCTTGCTGCCACCTGTGGAGATCACTTCAAACCGACGCAACTCCTCACTGAAATGGCCACCAGGGATGAGACATTCTACCAGAGCATGGCGTAAAGCCACCTCCGCAGGCAGGCGTGACGTCATGAATGCTTTGATCTTCATTGCCCGATTGGAAGGATCTCGTTAGGGACCATTCCAGTCGGGCGGGCTGCCGATCGATCTATGGAAGTTGCGATAGGAACGCAGTGCGACCCGCACGTTCCTGTACCATGCGACTTTGTAGAAAAACGTATAGTGCATACCATTGACAGTCATTTGCGCGACGATGTATGAATTTTCCAACTGGTAAGGCCAGCTTACCAGTCACGCTTTGGAGGGCGTGGGAGGGATTCATGTTTTCGGTCGTGGAATCGCGCCGCCTGTATCATCAGGTGGCAGACCAGATGCGCAGCCTGATTGAGCGGGGCAGCTTTGCCCCGGGATCGCGACTGCCCGCCGAGCGTGAGCTGGCCGAACGTCTAGGTGTTTCCCGTCCAACTTTGCGAGAAGCCCTGATTGTACTGGAAGTCGAAGGCTTTGTTCATATACGTATGGGGGCCGGCGTCTTCGTCGCCACCTTGAACCGGCCGGCTAACAAGACACCGGCCGAAGAGGCCGAGGGCCCCTTTGAACTTTTGCGTGCACGTGCTTTGGTCGAATGCGCGATCGCCGAGGATGCGGCGCGTGTCGTCCGGCCTGACCACATTGTCAATCTGGACAGGATTCTCGCGCACATGGCGTCCTCGCTCGACGATCGGAACGCGGCATTGACGGCTGACCGGGACTTTCATGTTGCCGTTGCCGACATCATCGGCAACGGCACGCTGAACCGCTTCGTGGGTAATATTCACGATCTTCGTCTGACGCCCTATTTCGAACGGCTTGCCAGTTACTTCGAGAACCCCTCGACCTGGCAGGAAGCGATGGAAGAGCACCGCGCCATCCGTGACGCGCTTGCTGCCTCAAGCCCGCAGGCTGCCCGTTCGGCCATGCGTGCGCATCTGGACAAATCACAGCTTCGTCTGTCGGAAAGTTTTGGCGAAGAGCCGGTCGACAGCGACATGCCCGCCGCGAGGAGGTGCGCTGGCGGTTAACTGCACTTTTGACTTCAACCCGGGAGGAACAAATGAAGTTGAGACTGACTACCATCCTTGGCGCCACTGCCGCCGTCATTGCCTCGGCTTTCGCAGCCCAGGCCCAGACGGCCCTGAAGTGGGCGCATGTGTACGAAACATCCGAACCTTTCCACACGGAATCGGTATGGGCGGCGCAAGAGATTGCCAAGCGCACGGACGGCCGCTACACGATCGATGTCTTTCCCGCATCGCAGCTTGGCAAGGAAGCCGACATCAACCAGGGCCTCAAGCTTGGAACCGTCGATATCATCATCTCCGGATCGAGTTTTGCATCCCGTGAATATCCGCCGATCGGCGTCACATACTATCCGTATATCTTCCGCAATGCCGATCATCTGATCGCATACACGAAGAGCGATGTCTTCAAGAGGCTTGCCGCGGGTTACGAGGAGGCATCCGGCGGCAACCATATTACCGCCGTCAGCTATTACGGAACACGCCATACGACTTCGAACGAGCCGATTAAAACATGTGCCGACATGGCCGGGTTGAAGATCCGCGTTCCCGATGTTCCGGCCTACCTTGCCATGCCGCGCGCCTGCGGGGCAAACACGGCTCCGATCGCCTTTGCCGAAGTCTATCTGGCCTTGCAGAACGGGACGGTTGATGCCCAGGAAAATCCGCTGACCACCATCGAGGCAAAGAAGTTCTACGAAGTGCAAAGCGACATCGTGCTGACCGGTCATATCGTCGATCATCTGAACACGGTCGTGTCCGGCATCTTGTGGTCCAAGCTCTCTGACGAAGACAAGCAGATCTTCACGGAAGTCATGCAGGAAGCGGCAGAACGCACTACCAAGATCATCGAGAAGAAAGAGGTTGAACTTGTCGAGAAATTCAAGGCTGACGGCCTGACAGTCACGGAAGTTGACAAGGCGGACTTCGAAAAGACCGTGGCAGAAAAGGTCTCCTTCGAGGAGTTCGGCTACAGCAAGGAAGACTGGGAAGCTATCCGCGCAATTCAGTGATGCCTTTGTGACGTCCGGCGAAACTTCGCCGGGCGTCAGCCAACCTTTCCGATCTTGCGGAGTTTTAAATGAACGAGCAACAGCATGCTCCAATCAGTGTCGACGAGATGGCGCATGCCTTCGAGGAGGATACCGGTCCCGTCGACCTGTCCCCTTACGCCGTGGAAGACTGGTTCAACCTTGCCCTGTTCTGGGTCATGGCGCTTTGCGTCTTCCTGCAGTTCTTCACGCGCTATGCCTTGAACAACAGTTTCGCCTGGACCGAGGAGATCGCCGCCAACTGCCTGGTGGTTGTCGTCTTCCTGGGCTCCGTCATGTGCGTGCGGATGGTTCGTCACATCCAGGTGGATTTCATCTATCAGTTCCTGTCGAAAAGAACGGGCCGGGCTCTGGAAGTGCTGGTCGATTTCATCATCATAGGCTTCTTTGCCTACACGACATGGCTGATGTGGCGCTACATCGCCATTGTTGGCAATGAACGCATGGTGACCGTCAACCTGCCGCGTGGCTATGTCTTCTATACCGTCTTCATAGCCTTCGCGCTGATGCTCGCACGCTCCGTCCAGAACTTCATCAAAGATATTTTCAATGAAAAGACCGTTCGCGAAAAGGCGAACGAAATCGATGCCGAGGGGATCTGACACGTGCTTTTGCTTATAGGGTCCTTTCTGCTTCTCATGGTCATCGGCACACCGGTTGCCGTCTCGCTCGGTGTTGCGTCACTGGCTTATCTCATAATCTATGGCGTGGCGCCCGACATCATCGCCGCCCAGCGCATGATCGCCGGCGTCGAAAGCTTTCCGCTGATCGCCGTGCCATTCTTCATTCTTGCCGGCAATCTGATGAACATTGCCGGTGTCACGGGCCGCATCTACCATTTCGCGCTGTCTCTTGTCGGCTGGATGAAGGGCGGCCTGGCGCAGGTCAATATCGTCGGCTCGGTCGTCTTTTCAGGGATGTCGGGAACAGCCCTGGCAGATGCCGCCGGTATCGGCACGATCGAAATCAAGGCGATGAAGGATCATGGTTATCCGGTCGAAGCCGCCGTTGGGGTTACCGCCGCATCGGCAACCCTTGGACCGATCATGCCACCATCATTGCCTTTCGTCATCTACGGCATGATGGCCAATGTCTCGATCGGTGCTTTGTTCATGGCTGGTGTCATTCCCGGTATTGTCATGACGGCGCTGATGATGATTACCGTCGTGATCTTTGCGCATCGCAAGGGGTGGGGATCGGATACGCCATTTGAACTGAAGCGGCTTGTCTCCTCCTCGATCGAAATCATGATCGTTCTGTGTTTTCCGGTCGCGATCTACGTGATGGTATTGTTGGGCCTTTCGCTCAATGTCGCGGTGCTTCTGGCCCTCGTGGGGCTTGTCCTGCTGGACTGGTATTTCGATTTCTCGGCAGTCATGGCGCTGATGACGCCGGTGCTTTTGATCGGCGGCATGACCCTGGGATGGTTCACACCAACGGAGGCGGCGGTTGCAGCCGTCATCTGGTCGCTGTTTCTGGGCCTCGTCCGCTATCGCACGATGACGCTGAGGACACTTGCGAAGGCGAGTATGGACACGATCGAGACAACCGCATCGGTTCTGTTCATCGTCACCACCGCATCGATCTTTGCGTGGCTTTTGACGGTCAGCCAGGCGGCTCAGGTGTTTTCCGACTTCATGTTCTCGCTGACGGACAACTGGTGGACATTCCTGATCATCGTCAATATCGTGCTAGTGATTGTCGGTGCGTTCCTTGACACGATTGCGGCGATCACCATCCTGGTTCCGATCCTGATGCCGATTGCGGCACGCTACGGCATCGATCCGGTGCATCTCGGGCTGATCTTGACCTTGAACCTGATGATCGGCCTCCTGACACCGCCGGTTGGTGTGGTGCTCTTCGTGCTGTCACGCATATCGAAGATGTCGATCGAACGGACGGTGATGGCAATCCTTCCCTGGATGATCCCGCTTTTTGTGGCATTGCTGCTGATCACCTTCATTCCGGCGATCTCGCTGTGGTTGCCGACACAGTTCGGACTGATCCGCTGATGAACAACAGGCCTGTTCGAGCCTTGGGCAGGCCTGACCAGGCTGCAGGAAATCATGCAAATGCAGACGCGCGTTGCCCGGCTCTACGGTGAAAAGGATATCAGGGTTGAAACCCAGCGGACGCCCGATCCGGGCGAAGGTGAGGTCTTGCTGCGAATGGCAGTCGGTGGAATTTGCGGATCCGATCTTCACTACTACCAGGATGGCGGCTTTGGTCCGGTGCGTGTGCGCGAACCGATGATTGTCGGTCACGAGGCTTCGGGCTACGTCGAAGCACTGGGAGCTGGTGTCGCTGGTCTTCGCGTCGGCCAGCTGGTTGCCGTCAACCCAAGCCAGCCTTGTGGTGCGTGCCGTTTCTGCAAGGTCGGTCAGACAATCCATTGCCCCAACATGCACTTCATGGGAAGTGCGATGCGGCTACCCCATGTGCATGGCATGTTTCGCGACCGGCTCGTGGTATCGGGTGGAAAATGCGTTGCGGTCGGTAGCGAGATTACGGCCGCTGAAGCGGCCTGCACCGAACCGCTCGCCGTCTGTCTGCATGCGGTGTCGCGCGCAGGCGTTCTGACCGGAAAAAAGATACTGGTAACGGGCTCAGGCCCCATCGGTGCACTTGTCGTCGCTGCCGCGCGCCTTGCAGGAGCGGCGGAAATTGTCGTCTGCGATCTCATGGATGCGGCCTTGGAGCGGGCGCGGGCAATGGGTGCCACGACGCTTGTCAATATTGCGCGCGATCATGAAAAACTTTCGCAATACGGACAGGATAAGGGATATTTCGACATCGCGTTTGAATGTTCGGCGGCACCTTCTGCCATTCGTAATGTCATCGAAGTGGTTCGCCCGCTGGGAACGATTGTCCAGGTCGGCATTGCGGGAGATGTTGTCGTACCCTTGAACGCTTTGGTTGCCAAAGAGCTCAACTGGGTCGGTTCCCAGCGCTTTGATTGTGAATTTACGCGTGCGGCGCACCTCATAGCCAATCGGGCAATTGACGTAAGGCCGATCATTTCGCACACGTTCAATATCGATGAGGCCGTCATGGCCTTTAATCAGGCCGGCGACCGTACCAAAGCCTGCAAGGTACAACTAACATTTTTCTCCTGAGGAGTTTTCATGCGGCATACGTGGCGTTGGTTTGGCCCGGTAGACAAGGTCAGTGTTCAAGATGCCGCCCAGGCCGGGGCCCGCGGTATCGTCAGCGCGCTTCATCATGTGGAAACGGGAAAGGTGTGGCCGGAAGACGAAATCGCGAGGCGCCACGACGAGATCCGGGCTGGCGGCCTTGTCTGGGATGTTGTCGAAAGCGTTCCCGTATCGGAAAGCATCAAGACCCAGACCGGTGACTGGCGATCCCATGTGGAAAACTGGCAACAGACACTGCGTCATCTCGGTGCAAGCGGCATCCGGACTGTCTGCTACAATTTCATGCCGATCCTCGACTGGACGAGAACCGATCTTAGCTGGAATGCACGCCATGGTGCAAAGGCAATGCGTTTTGATCTGATCGACTTTGCAGCCTTCGATATCCATCTTCTCGAACGGCCGGGTGCGGCAAAAGATTACAACCAGGAACTGGTTGAAAGGGCGGCAGGCCGGTTTGCGCAAATGTCGGATGACCGGCGCGTAGCACTGGCAAGGAATATCGGTGCGGGCCTTCCCGGATCTGCTGATGGCTATACATTACCGCAGCTGCGAGAGCATCTGGCGACTTATTCCGGGATCAGCCGGGAGAAGCTGCAACAGCACCTGATTGATTTCCTGTCGCAGGTCGTACCGGTTGCCGAGGAACTTGGCATCAATATCTGTGCTCATCCGGATGATCCGCCGTGGGCACTGCTTGGTCTGCCGCGCATCCTATCGAGCGAGGCGGACTATGCCTATATGCTCGACGCAGTTGATAGTCCGGTAAACGGTGTGACCTTGTGCACAGGATCGTTGGGTGCTGGCAGCGAGAATGATCTGCCGGGCATGGCCAGACGCTTTGCCTCGCGCATCCACTTCGCGCATTTGCGCAACGTCCACCGCGAGGAGCCGACAACCCCGTGCTCGTTCTATGAAGACGAGCATCTTGAAGGCCATACCGACATGGTTGCCGTCATTGCAGAGCTTCTCAAGGAAGAAAAGCGACGGCATCGTGAAGGACGCGCTGACCATCAGATTCCGGTTCGACCCGATCACGGCCAGGAAATTCTCGATGATGTGACCCGTGGCGCACAACCGGGCTATCCGGCGATTGGTCGTCTGAAGGGTCTCGCCGAATTGCGTGGTATAGAATACGCACTGACCCACTTTGAATATGGAATGGACTGACGATGGAAAGACTTTCTGCTGCGACCCGTTTTAGCAATCCCGTGACATTGCCCGGCTATGACCGGAAGGCGCTCAAGCCGGGAATCGTGCATTTTGGGTTGGGGGCGTTTCACCGTGCGCATCAGGCGGTCTACAATGATGCAGCCCTGGCCCATGAATTCGCAGACTGGGGTATTGTCGGCGTCAGCCTTCGTTCGCTTGATATCGTCCGTGACCTGGAAGCCCAGGACCAGCTCTATTCCGTGATTACCCGCAGTGGTGCAGGTGAGAGTGCGCAAATTGTCGGGTCTGAGATCGAGGGTATCTCTGCGGTCGAGGATCGTGAGAGATTGCTGGCGCTCCTGATTGATCCTGCCATCAGGATCGTTACCATCACTGTCACCGAAAAGGCTTATGGGCTCGATCCGACGACCGGTGGCCTCGATCTCGGCCATCCGTCGATCGCAGCCGATCTCGCCAATCCGACAGCGCCTATAGGTGTCATCGGCTATATCGTTGAAGGATTGGCCCGTCGACATGCAGCAGGCATGGAACCCTTTACCGTGCTTTGCTGCGACAATCTTCCGACCAACGGCCGTATCGTGCAGCGGCTCGTCATCGAAATGGCAGGCATGCGCGATCAGGCACTTGCGGACTGGATCTCCAAGTATGGAGCGTTTCCCTCGAGCATGGTCGACCGGATTGTGCCGGCGGCGACCGACGAGACGCGTGCGCGTGCCGCCAGCCTCTTGGGTGTCACCGATACATTGTCACTCGAGACAGAACCCTTCATGCAGTGGGTCATCGAAGATCGCTTCGTCTCGGGTCATCCCGCTTGGGACAAGGCTGGTGCGCTTCTGGTTGATGATGTCGAGCCCTATGAAAAGATGAAGCTGCACCTTCTCAACGGCGCGCATTCGATGATCGCATATCTTGGTCAGATCAAGGGGCTGGAATATGTGCGCGACGTCATGGCAGTTCCGGCATATCGTGACCTTGCCCGTCGCCACATGAAGTCCGCGGTCAAGACGCTTGATCCGGTTCCGGGGATTGATCTCGACAGCTATATCGATCAGTTGATCGAGCGGTTTGAAAACCCGACGATTGCCCACCGGACAAAGCAGATTGCAATGGACGGCAGCCAAAAGCTGCCACAACGCATTTTTGCCGGTACGGTCGATGCCCTCAAGGCTGGCGATAAAGCCGAAACGGCAGCCCTGGCGACTGCTCTGTGGATTGCATATGCCAAGCGTACGCCTGATATTGATGATCCGCGGCGCGCGGAACTGAACGTGGCGGCAAAAAAGCAGGTAACGACCGACCCGTCGGAGCCGTTCTTTTCCTTGGCGGGCCTTTTCCCGCAGGCGCTCATCGACAATCGGGACTGGCGCGACCTCGTCAACGCCAGACTGGGAGAGATCGAGAGCGGCAATATCTAGCGCTGCACGCATAATCCCGCACCTTTGGCAGCTGTTCGTCAACCCGAAGATCCAGGTTGCGATCGATACTGTCCGGCAAGGACATGGCTGTAATTCGACATGCCACCACTTTGGATCGCGTGCTGTTACAGTGACGGGGTTTGCAACCCCGTCATGGCGCGCGGACCAGTGCGCATATCTGGATCAGGCCGTTCCAGCGTGTCGATCCGCGGTCTGGAGCCGGGAGAACAAGCGTAGCGCATTGGTGGAAAATATGTCGGCCCGCTCCTGCTCGCCCAGATGCCGGTTCGCGTCGATATAGCGCCGGGTATCATCGAAGTGGTGACCGGTCCGTGGGTTTACACAGCGCAGAGCTCCGTGCATTTCGGATGCGAACAGGATGTTGCGGGTCGGCACCGTTTCCACAAGCAGGTCCATGCCCGGCTGATTGTAAACACAGGTATCGAAAAACAGATTGTCTCCCATCATCTCCTCTGGTGAGCGAAGGTTGCGGTCAAGAGCAAGCCCCTGATAGCGACCCCAGTGATACGGTACGGCGCCCCCCGCATGCGGAATGATGAACTTGAGGCCCGGGAATGTCACGAACAGGTCAGACAACAGCAACTGCATGAAGGCCGTCGTGTCGGAATTGATGTAGTAGTCACCGGTGAAGTGGAAATTTCGATTGTTCGACTGGCTGACGTGGATCATTGCCGGAATACCCAGCTCTTCGAGCTTTTCATAGAGTTTGAACCACCACGGATCGGTCAGGGGGGGCTCGGTCCAGAAGCCGCCGGTCGGGTCCGGGTTCAGGTTACAGCCGACAAACCCCATTCCTTCCACGCAGCGAAGCAGTTCCGGAATGGAGTTTTCCGGCGGGCAGCCCGATGATTGGGGTAGCTGGCAGACTGGCGCAAAATTGTCCGGAAACAGGTCGCAGACACGACGGATGAGATTGTTGCATTGGCGCGTCCATTGCTGGCTCATCCGCTCGTCGCCAATATGATGACCCATGCCGCCGCCGCGTGGTGAGAACAGGGTAATGTCGGTTCCGCGCTCGCGTTGCAGCCGCAACTGTGTCGTTTCGATTGTTGCGCGGATCTCGTCATCTGAAATCGTTGGCCCATCGGGCTTCGCCATTTGCGCAAGGTCGCCTTTTGCGTCGATCTGCTGCTTGCGCCATTCCTCGTGCTGGGCGGGGGCGGTGGTGTAGTGGCCATGAACATCGATGATCATGTGAACTCCTGGAAAGCGAACGATATCTGGTGAGGTTTCAAATGCATTGCCTCAAGGGTGGCTGACAGTCTTGTGACGATCGGAAATGGCCATGCGGACTAGCAGCAAGGCGCTCACGATCAGGGCAATTGCGGAAATCGGGCTGCTGACCAGATAGATTCCATCTCCGTCGGCCAGGATCATTGCGCGACGGAAGTTTTCCTCCAGCATCGGTCCCAGTATGAAACCGATCAACAATGGTGCCGGCGGGAAATTCAGTCGGACCAGCAAATAGCCGCCAATGCCGAGGCTCAGCATTGTGACAACATCGCCCGTATTGTTGTTTTCGCCATAGCAACCGATGCAGATCAGGGCGACGATTGCTGGATAGAGGTAGCGATAGGGAACGCTCAAGAGTGAGATCCAGATACCAACGAGTGGCAGGTTCAACAGCAACAGCAGCAGATTGCCGATCCAGAAGCTTGCAACGAGACCGAAATAGAGGTCGGGATGATTGGAGATGAGCTGCGGTCCTGGAACCACGCCGTGGATCATCAGTGCGCCGATGATGATGGCCATGGTCGGCGAGCCGGGTATCCCCAGCGTAAGGGTCGGAATGAAAGCTGTCTGGGCTGCCGAATTGTTGGCGGCCTCCGGCGCGGCGATGCCCTCTACCGCACCCTTCCCAAAACGGTGCGACTGGCGTGAGATCCGTTTTTCCGTGGCATAGGAGATGATCGTCGCGAGCGTCGGTCCGGTTCCCGGCAAGGCACCAAGTGCGCAGCCGATGCCCGAGCCCCGAAACGTCGGCCAGATCGAACGGCGGATTTCGTCCAGGTTGGGCAACATTGCGCGTAACGTGACACGATAGCGCACGCGATGTTCCGCCCCGCCTACCGATGCGATCATTTCCGACAATCCAAAGAGGCCCATCGCTACCGGCACGAGGCCGATACCGTCGATCAGATGATCCGATCCGAATGTGAAGCGCTCTGCCCCGTCATAGATGTCGATGCCGACCGTCCCGAGAAGGGCGCCTATCGCGAGCATGGTGAGACCTTTGAGCGGGTTGTTGCCGCCCACAGTCGCTATGGCGATGAAACAGAAGACGATGAGCGCAAAATATTCGGCCGGACCTATCGCCTGACCCAACTTAACCAGTAAAGGAGCGGTCATCATCAGGAGAATGATGCCTGCGGTGCCCCCTATGAAGGAGGAAATGGTCGTTACGAACAACGCAGCGCCCGCGCGGCCGTTCAGTGCCATCTGGTAGCCTTCAATGGCAGTGATGGCGGATGAGGATTCACCCGGCAGGTTCATCAGTATGGCGGTGGTCGAGCCGCCATACTGGGCGCCGTAATAGATGCCCGCCAGCATGATGACAGCGGTTACCGGCTCAAGCGAGAAGGTAAGGGGCAACAGAAGTGAAATTGCTGCCAGTGGACCGAGCCCTGGAATGACGCCGATTGCCGTTCCCACGAAAACGCCGGTGAGGCAGGATAGAAGGTTTGTGGGCTGGATTGCCGTTGACAGGCCAAGAAGCAGGTATTCCATTGATCAGTTCGCTCCGAATAGCGGGATCGGCAAGGTCAAGGCCACTGAAAACAGCAGCCCTGCAGCGAAAGCGAACAGTACCGCATAGAGTAGGAATGGCAGGAAATTGCGCTGCACCTGCCCAAGATACGCCGTCAACATTGTAATCACGACGGTTGGGACCATTCCGAGCCGTTCGATCAGCAGGATGAAAAAGATCACGGCGAGGACGACTGCGACGAAGGGCCGAAGGGCAAAGGGTGCTTGATCTTCATCGCGTGGAAATGCAAAGGACCACAGCGACAGCATGATGATGGCGACCGAAAGCGCCATGGGCAGGATGCCCGAGCCGATGCGGACTAAACTGCCGTGGCCGTAGCCTGTTGCAAGCCAGAAAGTGGAAGCGCCGCCAAGAGCCAGGATCAACCAGATGGGGTGGCGGCGCACCTTGAGAGGGTCGGCGGAAGGTTCGGGCATGGTGGAGCCTCGCTGTTCAGCATGTGCGATGTGGCGGCCAGTTGGTGTCAAGTGCTGGCCGCCATTGGCTTATTTGAAAGCGGGATTGTCGAGAACCTTTGCCCACCAGGCCAATTGGTCGGTGATGAATTCCCCGAACGCTTCAGGCGACGGTGAAACTTCAGGTTCGGTGCCGATAGCCGTCATACGTTGCTTGACAGTGTCGGAATCAAGGATCGTTGCAACGGATGAATGAAGGCGGTTCACGATCTCGGGCGGCGTGTCCCTAGGCGCCACCAGGCCAAACCACGAGCCCATGACCAGGTCGGGCAAGCCACCTTCAGCAGTTGTCGGAACGTCCGGCATCAGCGCTGAACGACTGGGCGCTGCAATCGCCAATGGTCTCACGGAGCCGGATTTGACGTGAGCAAGAAAGGTCGGCAAGTTGTTCATGTTGACGTCGATGCGGCCCGCAATAAGGTCGTTGATCACGTCACCTGCGCCTTGATAGGGCACGTGAACAAGGTTGGAACCTGTCAACTGGTTATAGAGTTCACCCGCGACGTGGGCCACGGTACCGACGCCACCCGAAGCAAAGGTCATCTTCTTGTCGCCCTTCGAGGTCAGCTCGATCAGTTCGGGCAGCGTGTTGGCCTCGACCGATGGGTTGACAACGATGAGAACAGACGAGTTGACGACCACACTGATGGGTTCGAAGTCCGCAATTGGGTCATAGCCGACATCGCGAAGGCCGGGATTTACAGAATGCGTTCCTGCGGTGGCGAACAAGATCGTATAGCCGTCGGGTTTCGCCGCTGAGGCAAGCTTCGAGCCAATGCTGCCGCCACCACCGCCACGGTTTTCCACTATGACGGGCTGTCCCAGTGCATCGGACATCTGGTCGGCGACAATGCGCGCGATCACATCCGAGTTTCCTCCTGCGGAAAATGGCACGATCATCGTGATGGCGCGTTCGGGATACTCCGCTTGCGCCGGTGAAATCATTAATGCTGTTGCCGCCGCGAGCACCATCCCGCGCATGAAATTCCTCATACTCTCCTCCCTTGGTAGAGCTTGCACGAATGCGTCAGACTGCTTTCGCATACCCAGTTCAGCATGAAACGGTGGCTCGCGGCCATGACAAAGTGGCAATGACTGTTATAATTTATTTATACCCCCTGACCTCTGCAAAGGCGAACAAGGGGAAAGTGGCGGTCTGTCATGAAGAGTAAAGTGTTGTAAATAATGATGTTTATCATTTTTTATCCTGTTGTGCTGATAGCTTCAGTATCGCAAATTCCTGTTAGGCTCCTTCGCCAGGGGGGCGAGCATGAATGAACCAGGAATGCGCCATTTGCGGGCGTTCTCTGTTGTGGCTGAATTAGGAACCCTTGCGGCGGCTGGAAGGCGGCTGCAACGCAGTACGTCGTCGATCTCACGCTCAATATCCCTGCTCGAACGCGCCTGCGCAGCACAACTTTTGTACCGGGGGGCTGCGGAATTTACCCCAACGCCGGAAGGGCGGCTGGCGCTTGTGCGCTGTGACCGCATTCTGGCCGAAATGGATGGCTGCAGGTCTTTGCTGTTGCGCTCATTGCGTGCTCCGGTTCGCAGCAATGCAGCCTTCTTCGACATGCAGACCGATCTTGCACATTTGCGGGCTTTGAAGGCGGTACACGAAATGGGTTCTATCCAGCGCGCAGCCCGGGTTCTGGGGCTGTCGCAACCGGCTGTCTCCTATTCCATACGTCTTTTGGAGGCAGATGTCGGCGCGGAGCTGTTCTCCCGCATGCATTCCGGCATGATTGTTACACCCGTTGGAGCGACACTTGCTTTGACGGCGCGGCGCGTTCTTGCCGAGATCGTCCGCCTGTCAGACGACCTGCGCTCGATGGATGGGCCGTCAACAGGCGTGGTGCGTGTCGGCGGGCTGGCGTATTCACGAAGCGCAATACTGCCAGAGGCAATCCGCCAGACGCTTGCCGAAAACCCGGCCATCGTGATCCGCACGGTGGAGGGGCCGATTGATACTCTTCTGGCCGCCTTGCATGGTGACCAGATCGACGTGGTGATCTGTGCCTATCCGGATCGAACCCTTCTGGACGGCATCACCGTCGAACCCGTCGCCGCGGACAGGATGGCTCTGTTCGTCTCGCACACGCATCCCCTGGCACGCCGCAAGGGCGTCACTTTGAAGGATGTCGCCACCTATCCCTTCATCCTGCCGCCCGCAGGAAGCATTACGCGAGCCCATCTGGAAGGCACTTTTCGCGAGGCCGCGGTCGCGATGCCGGTCGGACGCGCCGAAACCAGCTCCTTTACGGTAATTCGAAATCTTCTCCTCGGTGGTGAAATGATCGCCTTCAGATCGAGCAGGGAGTTCTCAACAAAGAACCTGGACCGGCACATCGTGGAACTGGATCTGGCAACGGCACTCCCGGACCGCACGATCTGCATTCTGCTGCGGCGCAATTTGAGGCACACCCAGGCTGTGAGCGAATTTCTGTCGGTCGTCCGGCAGGTGTCACCATGAATGTATCAACCAAAAGGCTTCGCATGGCGGGCGATCCACTCCCACACCTCCTGAGCCGCCAGACCAGTCTGCCCGCTCAACCGCAGTGCCGTCACCTGTAACTCGCAGGATGGCAGTTCGGCAGACAGATCGTGCAATCGCCCCTCATCAAGATACTTGCCTGCCAGCGAATGCGGTACCCAGGCGACAGCATATCCGGCAAGTGCCATCTCCACTGCAGCCAGCGTCAGGGCTGTCTCCGCTACCGCCAGCGTTTGGCATCCGGCTGGAAGTTTCGCAAGGATTTCTCTGTGCATCACCTGTCCCAGAAACACCTCGGCAGGATAGGCGATATAGGGCAGTGGTCCGCCGGAACCAATATTGTTCCGTTTCTGTGTTGCCATGACGGGGATGAGCCGGTCACGGCCAAAGGCCACCATATCGATTGCTGTTCCGTATAGCGGCAAGCCGCTGTCGGTCAGGCGGTAGACGATGGCGATATCGGCGCGCCGCGCCAGAAGAAGAACGAAACACTCCTGCATGTTCTCCGAGCGCAGATGCGGGACGATGCATTTATTGCGCGCCTGCAGTCCTTCTACTATGGAAGGTGTCAGAACCGCCGTCAGTGCATGTTGGCTGACAATGCGGACCTTCCCTTCCGATGCAACGCTGCCTGCACGCAAATCCGTTGTCAGTTGCCGCAGGCCGTCGGCCATCTGCTCAATCCGGTCACGTTGCTGCACGATGGCCGGTTGCAGTTTTACAGGCTTGCGTGCCCGATCCAGCAACTCGGCGCCGATGTATTCCTCTATCGTCCGCAGCCTGCGAGAAAATGCAGATTGTGTCACATGTCGCCTCTCAGCAGCTTCAATGAGCGAACCCGCTTCGGCTATCGCAAGGATATCCTCCAGCCATTCAAGCCGCATATTTCCTCCTAACTTGCAATGTTTGCATAATATGCGGACAAATTCGCATTTGCATAGCCTTCTTTTCTTCAGCAAAGATGGTCTGAAGCGCAATGTGTTCATGTGGATGCATTGAATGTTAGCTGAAGTACGCTGAAGGAAAATTTGTCATGCATCTTGCCCGGTTCCCACGCATATTCCTGGCCCATCTGCCAACTCCGCTGGAGCGGTTGGACCGGTTGTCCAAGGAACTTGGCGGACCTGAAATTTGGATCAAGCGGGATGACTGCACGGGGCTTTCGACCGGCGGCAACAAGACCCGCAAGCTTGAGTTCCTCATGGCAGAGGCCGAGGCGCAAGGCGCCGACATGATCATCACGCAGGGCGCAACCCAGTCCAACCACGCACGCCAGACCGCAGCCTTCGCAGCCAAGTTGGGCGTGGACTGTCATCTGTTGCTTGAGGACCGGACGGGTTCGAATAATCCCAACTACAAGCACAATGGCAATGTGCTTCTGGATATGCTGCATGGTGCAACATCAGAAACACGGCCTGGCGGTGCGGACATGCCGGCTGAAATGGAAGCGGTCGCCGAACGACTGCGCACGCAAGGACGCAAGGTCTATGTCATTCCCGGCGGCGGTTCCAATCCTACAGGCGCGCTCGGCTATGTTAATTGTGCCTTTGAGCTTTTGGGTCAGGTCAACGACCGCGCCCTGGTGATCGATCACATCGTCACTGCGACCGGCAGTGCCGGCACGCAGGCCGGATTGATTGCGGGCCTTCGCGCGATCAATTCGGGAATTCCGCTTCTGGGCATTGGGGTCAGGGCGCCAAGGGAAAAACAGGAGGACAATGTCTTCAATCTTGCTTCCACGACGGCGCAGAAATTGGGTTGTCCGGGTGTCGTCGCTCGCGAAGATGTGGTGGCGGACTGCAACTATGTAGGCAAGGGCTACGGTATTCCAGGCGAAGACACGCTGGAGGCGATTGCGATGTTTGCTCAGTTGGAAGGCATCCTGCTCGACCCGGTATATTCCGCAAAAGGCGCAGCCGGTCTGATCGATTATTGCCGGAAGGGGCGGTTTACCAAGGGCCAGCGCGTTATCTTCGTGCATACCGGAGGATCGGCTGCCCTGTTCGGCTATGATGACGCTCTTTCGTCCCTGTCTCCGCTGCCAGGTTAGGTTTTGCCATGGCACTGCGCCGTATAGGGATCCTCGGGGGAATGGGGCCGGAAGCGACCATTTTGCTCATGCAGAAGGTCGTGAAGGCTGTATCGGCGCACGATGATGCCGATCATATCCCCCTCATGGTTGACCAGAATCCGCAAGTGCCTTCGCGCATTCAGCGGCTGATCGAGGGCACGGGAGAAGATCCGGAACCGGTTCTGGCACAGATGGCGGCCAGGCTGCAGGCGGCGGGAGCACAGGCGCTGGCGATGCCATGCAACACCGCGCATCACTACGCTTCAACGATACGCGCTGCAGCCAGCATCCCCTTTCTGGATATGGTGGCGTTGTCGGTGGACCATGCCGCGCAGCTGGCCGGCGAAGGATCACGTATCGGCGTTCTGGCGTCACCTGCCGTGCGGCGTATCGGCCTTCTGGATGCAGCCTTGCAGGCGCGAGGCCTTTCGGCCCTTTATCCAACCAATGAAGACGTGCTTTTAGAAGCCATCCGCAAGATCAAGGCGTTCGGGCCGGACGCCGTCGTATCGGAGACACTGCGGGCAGCGTCAGCTGACCTGCTGGCAAACGGAGCAGAGATCCAGATGATCGCCTGCACCGAGTTCTCCCTGATCGCAACAGCCACTGCTCCAGGCGTGCGGGCCTTCGATACGCTCGACCGGCTGACCGCCGCCATCGTCCGGTTCTCGCAGGATGGTCATCACTAAGAACGTCTTGCGACTTCGGGGCCGGGGCTCTTTGTCAAGACAGGCCGTCAGCCTTTGAACGTGTATTGTGCAATTGAATCCGGCTTCATCTCGATCGAAAAACCTGGCATCGATGGGGGCATGTAGGCGGCATTCCTGATGACGCAGGGATCGATGAAATGTTCGTGCAGGTGATCTACATACTCAATGACACGGCCATCCTTGGTCCCCGAGACCGCAATATAATCGATCATCGACAGATGCTGGACGTATTCGCAAAGGCCGACACCTCCGGCATGCGGCCACACCGGTAGATTGTACTTTGCGGCGATCAGCAGGACAGCCAGGACTTCGTTGAGGCCTCCCATGCGGCAGGAATCGATCTGTACGATGTCGATTGCACCTTCGGCAATGAACTGCTTGAACATGATCCGGTTCTGGCACATCTCGCCGGTGGCGACCTTCACCGGGCCAATGGCCTGGCGGATCTTGCGGTGTCCGGCAACATCATCCGGACTGGTGGGCTCCTCGATGAAGAACGGATTTGCAAATGCAAGCTTTCCGACCCAGTCGATTGCCTGGTCGACTTCCCACACCTGGTTTGCATCAATCATCAGGTAGCGGTCGGGTCCGATCACTTCGCGGGCAATCGTCAGCCGGCGGATATCGTCTTGAAGATCACGTCCGACTTTCATCTTCACATGACTGAAGCCGGCATCGACAGCTTCCTGGCACAGGCGACGAAGCTTGTCCTCCGGATAGCCGAGCCAGCCTGCCGACGTCGTGTAGCAGGCATAGCCCTCGCGTTTCAGCGTCGCGATGCGCTCCGCCTTGCCAAGGTCGGCCTTCTTCAGGATGGCGATCGCCTCGTCGCGGGTTAAAACGTCCGTGAGGTAACGGAAATCGACGATGTCGGCGATCTCCTCGGCCGACAGTTCCGACACGAGTTGCCAGACCGGCTTGCTCTTTTGCTTTGCGAGCAGATCCCAAAAGGCATTGACGACAGCGCCGGTTGCAAGATGCATGGCGCCCTTGTCCGGGCCGATCCAGCGCAACTGGCTGTCACCTGTCAGGTGCCGCCAGAATTTTCCGGGATTCTGACGGAAGGTTTCAAGGTCCTGCCCGACCACAAGATGGCGCATCGCCTCGATCGCCGTGCAGCAGATATCGTTGCCGCGTCCGATGGTGAATGTCAGGCCGTGACCGGCAAGGCCATCGCTATCGGTGTCGAGGATGACATAGGCTGCCGAGTAATCGGGATCCGGGTTCATCGCATCGGAACCATCCAGGCTTTGCGAAGTCGGAAAGCGCAGGTCGAAGACGCGAAGATCGGTGATACGGGTCATGTCTGGTCTCTATGGTCGGTTGGGAGGGGTCAGATGGTCCAGCCGCCGTCGATGGCGAAGGTCTGGCCGGATGTATAGGTCGCGCCGGCGATGTAGACGGCAAGATCTGCAATTTCTTCAGGTGTCCCCAGCCGGCCCATGGGCTGGCGGGCGATGAACGCGGCGCGTGCTTCGTCGTAATTGCCCTGGGCACGCATACGCTCCTGCAGCGACGGGCTTTCCACAGTTCCCGGGCAGATCGCATTGCAGCGAATTCCCTGGGTGACATAGTCGGCGGCTACCGCTTTTGTCAGGCCGATGACGGCGGCCTTGGTGACGCCATAAGCGAACCGGTTCGGCACACCCTTTATGCTTGAGGCAACGGAGGACATGTTGATGATCGAGCCATCCTTGCGATCCAGCATGCCCGGCAAGACGGCACGGATCGTGCGGATCATCGCCTTGACATTGAGGTCGAAAGCAAAATCGAGGTCGCTATCCTTCATTGTCAGGACATCGCCGCCATGGACGACGCCTGCGCAGTTGAAAAGCACGTCGACACGGCCGATCTCGTTTACTGCGCTATTGACCGCATCCTCGTCCAGCACGTCGAGCTTCATCGCGGTGAGGCTGGCAAGTTTCGAAAGTTCGCCGAGCGCCTGTTCGTTGATATCGGTGGCGTAAACGGTGGCGCCGGCTTTTGCAAACGCCATTGCCGATGCACGACCGATACCCTGGCCGGCCGCGGTGATGAGAACGGTTTTTCCTTCAAGCATCTTGGTCATCTCATTCCTCGAGTTCTGTCTGGGAGGGATCAGTCGTGATGGAAGACCTCTTCCATCATTGCCCACCATTCCCCCTCCTTACGGCTTTCCAGCGGCTTTTGGCACGGGATCGTGAATGACCACCATTCCTGGTTCTTCGGGTCGGCCGCCATCCTTGCCATGTCGGCGTCGAAATCGTCTCCGTGATACTCCCACGTACCGAACAGGAGGTTCTCCGGCTCGCGCAAGAAGATCGTGTAATTGCGGATATTGCAGCGGGTGATGAGATCAAGGACCTCTGGCCAGACAGCCTTGTGAAGTCGCTTGTACTGCTCGATCATGTCCGGATTTACACCGATGACCATGGCCATTCTTTGCATTGCTTGCGCCCTTCCTAGATCTCGATCAGTGCCTTGACGACGCCGGCTGCCGGGTTGGTGAGGCTGGCAAAACGTTCCGGAACGTCCTTGAGCGACATGCGGTGGGTAATAAGGGCTTGCGGGATTTGGCCGGCCCGCATCGCGTCCATGACGCGTTCAAAATCAGCGACTGTCGCATTGCGGCTGCCAAGCAGTGACGTTTCCCGCTTGTGGAATTCCGGGTCGGAAAAGGTGATCTCGCTCGAAACGATGGAAACAAGGACGTAGGTGCCGCCATGGCCCACAAAGCCAAATCCACGTTCCATAGCTGCGGGGTTTCCGGTCGCGTCAAAAACGACGTCGAAGAAATCGCCACCGGTGATTGTCGAGAGTGTCTGCTTGTCGTTGTCACCAAGTTGAACGACATGGTCTGCATCAAGATGCCTTTTTGCAAAGTCCAGTCGATCCATGCGCCCGTCGAGAAAGGTTACCTCTCCACCGTTGAGGCGAACGAAGACTGCAACCGCCATGCCGATCGGACCGGCACCGACGATCAGTACCTTTTGTGCCGGTTCGACCTTGGCGCGTGCCACCGCATGGGCACCGATTGCCAGGAACTCCACCATCGCTGCCTGGTCAAGGCTGAGGCCATCGGCACTGAGCACGAATTCTTCCGGCAGGCTGAGATATTCCGTCATGCCGCCATCGCGATGGACGCCAAGGACCCCGATATTCGTGCAGCAGTTGGTCTTGCCCTTGAGGCATGCGCGGCAGCTTCCGCACGAGATGTAGGGAATGATGGACACCGTGTCGCCAGGTCTGAGCTGGCTCCCGTCGGGAACCTCCTCCACGCAGGCGGCGAGCTCATGACCCATCACGCGTGGATAGGAAAGATAGGGCTGGTTGCCCGTGAAGATATGCAGATCGGTGCCACAGACACCGATCCGCCTGATCTTTACGAGGACTTCGCCTTCACCTCGGACCGGTTTTTTACGGTCGATGATAGAAAGGCTTCCGGGATTATCGCAAATGACGGTCAGCATCGCATATCCTGTCACGACAAGGGACGGCTTGTGCCGTCAAGATTGTAAAAGCGCATTGCATTGGTGCCAAAGATTGCGTCATGCTCGTTGCGCGGAACGATATCGAGGCACTGCTTGAGCCACGTCGGATAGTCGCTCGCAAGCCGCAGGACCGGCCAGTCGCTTCCCCACATGACGCGGGTCGGACCGAAGAGGTCGAGGATGGTTTCCGCAAAAGGCCGGATTGCCTGGGGCTTTTGATCACCAGCCTCTGTCAGCAGTCCGGAGAGCTTGCAGTGCACGTTCTCAAGCTCGGCCAGTGCCTTCATGCGCGCATACCAGTCGGTGAAACGGCCCTCGGCAATAGGTGGCTTGGCGCCATGGTCAATGACAATTGGCAAGCGCGTCGAACGGCGGGCAAAGTTCAGCAACGGTTCGAGATGCCGGGGAAGGACAAGAGCATCAAAGACCAGTCCATGATCGATCATCGCCGAGATTGCAGGTTTGAGATTCGGGTCATCGATCCAGTCATCGTCGGAAATATCCTGGAGCATCGGTCTGAAGCCCTTCAGCTTTGGATGCTGCGCCAGCCGCGCGATTGCATCGCCTGCATCGACCGCCTTCAGGTCCGTCCATCCGATGACGCCTAAAACGAAGTCGCAACTATCGGCGATGTCGAGCATGAAGGCCGTATCGCGCTCGTCTTCCATGGTCTGGACAAGGACCGTGCCATTGATCCCGGCCTTTGCGAGTAACGGGCGCAAATCGTCCGGCATGAAATCACGGTGGATTTCGGCGAGTTCGGCTGAAGGCCATTGCCCTTGTCGATCGGCGATCCGCCAGAAATGCTGATGGCTGTCGATACGCATGGGGTTATGCAGCCTCGCCAGGTAAGGGGGCTCCTTCAGCGATCAGACCGCGTTCACGCAGTGTGCGCCAGAAGGAGGGGGCGATCGTTTCCGAAAACCATGCGATATTCGCGGTGATCTGTTCGGCGGTGCGGGCGCCGGACACGATGGTGACAGCTGCTGGATGGGCAAGCGGAAACTGCAGGGCTGCAGCCTGCAGCGATACATTTTCTTCGTCACATGCGCTGCGCAACGCTTCGACACGGGCGATGACATCGGCCGGCGCGTCCGTATAATTGAATTTCCTGTTGCCGGCGAGGATGCCAGAATTGAATGGTCCGGCAACAACGATGCCCACGCCGCGGCGGGCGCATTCGTCCATCAGCCCGAGGCTTTCCTGTTCCAAAAGCGTGTAGCGGCCGGCGAGCATCGTGACGTCGATATCGAAGACTTCCATCGCATCGCGGACGGCCTGCCACTCGTTAACGCCGAGGCCAACGGCCTTTGTCGAGCCTTCGTCGCGCAACTTGCCGAGCGCGCGGAAACCACCGCCTTCGGTCAACTGGCTCCAGTAATGCTCATGTTTTTCGCCGTGCGTCATGCGGCCGATGTCATGGACGTACAAGATATCGGGTCTGAGGATGCCAAGCCGCTGCTGGCTAGCTTCAAACGATTGAAGGATACCGTCATAAGTGTAATCATAAACCGGTCTGAACGGCAGCGGCTGGATGTAACCGCTTTCTTCGTCGCCGACGGTCTCATCAGGCGTCATGATCCGCCCAACCTTGGTGCTCACGACATAGCTTTCACGCGGCAAGTCAGTGAGCATAGTCCCGACGCGGCGTTCCGAGCGGGTAAATCCATAGTAGGGAGCCGTATCATAATAGCGGATACCGGCGTCCCAGGCTGCCTGGAATGCCCCGGCCGATTCCGCGTAGCTTGTCTTGCGGTAGAGATTGCCCATCTGGGCGCAGCCGAGACCGATCAGGGTAAAGTTGACCTCACAACGGGCAAGCTTGCGGGTATCGGCGACGTTCATGATGACATTTCCTGCGGCAAAGGCGGCGCGCATCCGCGATGATGCGCGCCAGGGGAGGATGTTAGTAAAGGACGTTTTGTGCTTCCGGCTTTTCGATGTTGTCCTTGGTGACGACAACCACGCCGGTATCGACGAACTTTTCGACCTTTTCCTTGTTGAGGATCTTCGCAATCGTCTGGACGCCAAGTTCACCCATCTGGAAGGAACCCTGGACCGCAATCGCGGCAAGTGTTCCGTCCTTGACGAACTCCTGCAGGTCCTGGTTTCCGTCAAAGCCGACGGCGACAACCTGACCGACCTTGCCGGACTGCTCGAGAGCGCGGCCCATGCCGATTGCGGTCGGCTCATTGGCGCCGAACATGCCCTTAAGATCCTCGTTGGCTGCGAGAACGTCGGTTGTCTGGTTGAGTGCAGTTGCCATCTGGGACTGTGAGTAGAATGGGCCGACAATCTCGAGCTGTGAGTTCGCCTTGATATAATCGGTAAAACCGCCGACGCGGCCGATTTCCGATCCGGCGCCTGCTACATAGGACATGATGGCGATCTTGCCCTCGGTGCCTATTCTTTCGATGAGTGCCCGTGCTGCAAGTTCACCTGCTTTCTTGTTATCGGTGGCAAGGAACGACTGGTAGTATTGTTCGGCACCCTCTCCCAGCATGGAATCGACGATGACGACTGGAATACGGGCCTCCCATGCCTTCTTGACGGCGGGTACGAGTGCATCCGGATCCGATGGGGCCAAAACAATGCCGGCGACGCCACGATTGACGGCATTTTCGACCATGTTGACCTGGTCCGCAATTGCGGATTCGGCGGCAGGGCCCTGGAAGGTCATGGTGTGATCGGTGACGTCCTTCATGGCGGCATCCGCACCTTTTTGTACGTTCTGCCAGAACGTCGAGTTGACCGTCTTGACGATCACCGCGATTTCACCTGCCTGGGCGGCCGAAAAGGCGCCGATTGCGATGGCGGATGTCAGGAACGCGACTGCAAGTTTCTTCATGTGTATTTCCTCCATTTGATTGGCCTGACCGGCCGTTTCTTCGGGACCGCCTCGGTCCCCATGCAAACGCGGACTAAGGGTCCGCACCCGACTTCATCGACGGTTGCGCAACTGGTCGATCCAGACCGTACCGAGAATGACGAGACCGATGATGATCTGCTGCGTGAAGGCCGAGACACCATTCATGTTGAGGCCGTTGCGCAAGATGCCGATCACGAAGGCACCGATGGCAGTGCCGGAAATCGTTCCGACGCCACCCATGAGCGACGTGCCACCGATAACGGCACTGGCTATGGCATCCAGTTCGTACATCACGCCCTCGTTTGGCTGCGCCGTCACGAGGCGGGACATCAGTACGCACCCGGTCAGGCCGGCAAGGGTACCCGAAAGCACATAGGCAAAGTTGACAACACGGTTGACGCTGACGCCGGAAAGACGGGCAGCGTCGGCGTTGGATCCGACCGCGTAAATGTGTCTTCCGAGTACGGATCGGTTCAGCATCAACGAGACGGCGATTGCAATGATGACCATCAGGATGACCGGGTAAGGAATGCCTGGAAACACGACTGTCGGGAAGCCGTCATCGCCGATATTGACAATCCGGAACAGGGATCCGTTGCCAAGGACGCCGAAGCTGTCACCGAGACCGGACACGGCACGCGCTCCGGTGATCTGCAATGCAACGCCGCGGGCAATCAGCATCATGCCGAGCGTTGCGATGAAAGGGGGCAGTTTCATTCTGGTCACGAGAAAACCGTTGATCCAGCCGCACAGCCCACCTGTGATGATACCCAAAAGCATGCCGATTGGAACGGGCATTGACCATTCCTTGACGGCGAGCGCTGCAACTACGCCGGCAAGGGCAAGAACGGAGCCGACCGAAAGGTCGATGCCACCCGTGATAATGACACAGGTCGCGCCGATGCCGAGCAACGCGATCGAAGTCACCTGCAGCGCGATTGTCATGCCGTTGTTGATGGTAAAGAAGGCACTGCTGGTGACCGAAAAGACAAGCACAAGCACGAAAAGACTGCCCAGGGCAGCAAACTTCTGGATGATGTCCTTCTGCCGATCGCTCAGCCGCCGGCCTTTCTGTTCGCTTACGTCACTCATCTTTATCCTCAGTGTGCCGTTGGGCCATAGCCGGAGGCATAGCGCATGATTTCTTCCTGGTCGGTGGCTTTCGTCTCCAGGATCCCGGTAATCCGTCCCCCGTGAAAGACCGCGATGCGATCACTCATGCCGAGAATCTCGGGAAGTTCGGAACTGATCAGGACGACGCCGATACCCTGAGCTGCAAGTTCGTCCATGATCTGGTAGATCGCAAACTTTGCCCCGACATCGATGCCACGGGTCGGCTCATCGAAGAACATCACCTTGGGTTTTCGAAACAGCCACTTGCCGATGATGATCTTCTGCTGGTTGCCGCCCGAAAGAAGGCGCACGGCCTGTTTGATGGAGGGCGTGCGAATGTCGAGAAGTTCGACATATTTGGTGGTGACACGGGCCTGTTCGGCAAAGTCGATGAAGCCGAAGCGGTTCGACACTTCGTCCATGTTGGCGAGCGTCATGTTCTCGTCGACCGCCATCTTGATGGCCAGGCCCTGTGCCTTGCGATCTTCTGAGAGGTAGGCAAGACCTGCAGCGATGGCGTCGCGTGGAGACTGGATGCTGAGCGATTGCCCGTGCAGGGTGATGGTTCCGCTGTCGAGGGGGTCGGCTCCGAAAATGGCGCGGGCCACCTCGGTACGGCCGGCTCCCATCAGGCCGGCAAAGCCTAAGATCTCCCCTTTTTTCAAAGAGAAGCTGACATTGCTGAAAAGCCCTTCGCGGTTGAGGCCGCTGGCGGTGAAGATGACCTCGTCGGAAGGCACGGATGTCCGTTCGGGAAATTTTTCCTCCAGCGACCGTCCGACCATTCTGGCGACGATCGCATCGACATCCGTGTCGGCAAAAGCGTCCGTTGCCACGAACTGCCCATCGCGAAGGACGGTGACGCGATCGACAATTGCCTGCATCTCGTCGAGGCGATGGGAGATATAGATGATCCCGACGCCGGAGGCCTTGAGATCGTGGATGACCTTGAACAGTAGACGCGTCTCCTGTTCGGTCAAAGACGAAGTTGGCTCGTCCATGATGAGGACTTCGGCATCCAGTGACAGCGCCTTGGCAATTTCGACCATCTGGCTTTGGGCAACGGAGAGGTCTCGCACCAGCGTTGCGGGATCTATCTCGACCCCGAGGCGCTCGAGACAGTGAGCGGCGTCTTCGTTGAGCTTCTTGCGATCGACAAACGGTCCCCGGCGTGGTTCCCTGGCAAGATAGATGTTTTCGGCCACCGACAGGTGGGGGATAAGGTTCAGTTCCTGGTGGATAATGGCGATGCCGACGGCCTCGGATTCGTGCGGCGAGGAAAAATGCCGTTCCTTGTCCTTGTAGACGATCGTTCCGTCTGTCGGTTGATAGACGCCGCTGATGATCTTCATCAGGGTCGACTTGCCTGCGCCATTTTCGCCGCATACGGCATGGACTTCACCCTTGCGAAGGTCGAAGCTCACATTTGAAAGTGCGAGGACGCCTGGAAATTCCTTGGTAATGCCGTTCAGGCGAAGGAGTGCAGGCTGGGCGGCAGTACGATCGTAAACGGCGTCGTTCGATACTTGCATAAATTGCCCTCCCTGCACTTGATGGCTTCTTCAGCCAGGTTCCGTCCCATCGGAACCACTGGTTAAACCGGCGACCGGAAACTGGTCAAGCCAATTTTTCTGGTCGCCATCAAGATATTCACCCTGATGGGGTGTTAACTGGTAAAATATAGACGAATTGCCGGCATTAATCGTCCTTGCCGGGACTATAACGAGTCACTATGGTAAGGCCAGATTAGGCAGGCAAGAATATGAACGGACCCATCAAGACGGCAGAACCGCGCAGGCTTTACCAGCAGATTGCCGACCAGATTCGTACGCTTATCCAGGGTGGGCATTTCGCGCCGGGTGCACGTCTGCCGGCCGAAAGGGACCTTGCTCAGCAACTGGGCGTTTCGAGGCCGTCCTTGCGCGAAGCGCTGATCGCGCTGGAGATTGAAGGCAGTGTCGAGATCCGCATGGGGTCCGGCATTTACATCACCGCCGAGCCGGAACGGCGCCCCTGGCAGACGAGCTCGATGGGTGAAAGCCCGGTCGAACTGATGGAGGCGCGGGCGGCGGTCGAGGGGACGGTGGCGCTTACTGCCGCAGCAAGGATCACGGCTGAAGGGCTGAAAACACTACGCGACACGCTTGATGCCATGCATGTCGAAATCGCGGCTGGCCGAAAACCCCTTGATCAGGACAGGTTGTTTCACCTGACGATCGCACTTGAAAGTGGAAATTCGGTTCTTGCCCATATTGTCGGCGATCTCTTCGATGAACGACACAGCCCGCTTTCATCACAGATCCGGGCGCGTTTCGAAACGCCGGATACCTGGCAGAATGCCCTTGGGGAGCATGAAGCCATCTACGCCGCACTTCAAGCTCATGATCCACTTCTTGCCCAGGCAATGATGCACGCGCATCTGGAGGAATCCAAGCGCCGGTGGATGGAAAACGAGCCAAGATAGACTACACGCAGTTTGAACAAGCAGGAGCCTCCCCGGGAGGAGGATACAATGATGGATGCAAGTGTCTCCCCTATTATCATCTTGAACGCGGCCGATGATGTCGGTGTGGTCCGGCGGTCTGTCCAGGCTGGAAAACCCGTCGGCTACGGGGATCTGGTCGCCCGCGAACTGGTTGGTCGCGGCCACAAGGTTGCCATCCGGCATATCACTTCAGGTGCCGAGGTGAAGAAATACGGCCAGGTAATCGGTGTTGCAACGACCGACATTGAACCTGGAAGCCACGTGCATCTGCACAACCTCGCCATGCTGCCCTCCGAACATGAGCATCAGTTCAGCGTTGATGTTGAAGAAAAGGGGATGGTTGCAGAGGCTAACCGCAGAACGTTCCTCGGATATGACCGCGGTTTTGGTGGTGCAGGTACGCGCAATTACATCGGCATCATCTCCTCGGTGAACTGTTCCGCCACGGTCTCGCGCTATATCGCGGACTATTTCAATCGCGAGGGCGGTCTGGATGGCTTCGACAACATCGACGGTGTCGTGGCGCTGACGCATGGCGGGGGCTGCGCACTCAACAACAAGTCCGAAGGTTACCGTGTGCTCATCCGCACGATCCAGGGTTACGCCAAGCATCCCAATTTTGGCGGCATACTCATGATCGGCCTTGGTTGCGAGACGAACCAGATCGGGCCGATCCTCGAGCATTACAGAATGGAAGAGGGGGATCGGCTGCGCACCATGACGATCCAGCAGCATGGCGGCACCAGAAAGACCATCGATGCGGCGATTGCGATCATCAAGGAAATGCTGCCGGGCGTAAACGCTGCAACGCGGACGCCGCAACCACTTTCAAGACTGAAGGTTGCCCTGGAATGCGGCGGGTCGGATGGTTATTCGGGCATTTCGGCCAATCCGGCTCTCGGACATGCGTCCGACCTCATCGTTCAAAATGGCGGAACGACGGTTCTGTCGGAAACACCCGAGATCTATGGCGCCGAGCATCTTCTCACGCGTCGTGCGGTCACTCCGGAGGTTGCCAACAAACTTTTGCAAAGGATCGACTGGTGGCGCGACTATACCGCGCGAAACGGTGACGAACTCAACAATAATCCCTCGCATGGCAACAAGCTTGGCGGATTGACGACGATCCTTGAAAAATCCCTCGGAGCCGTTGCAAAGGGTGGGTCGATGCCCCTGAAGGCCGTCTACGAGTTCGCCGAAACCGTGACGGAGCCAGGCTTCGTCTTCATGGACACGCCCGGTTATGATCCGGTGGCGGTGACCGGTCAGGTCGCCGGCGGCTGTAACGTCATCTGTTTCACCACAGGTCGCGGCTCCGTATCGGGCTTCAAGCCATCACCCTGCATCAAGATTGCCACCAATTCCGAAATGTACGAGCACATGAAGGAAGACATGGACATCAACTGCGGCTCGATCGTCACCGGTGAGGAGACGATCGAAGAGGCAGGCGAACGGATCTTCGAGGACATCATTGCGGTGGCGTCCGGCAAGAAGACCTTAAGCGAGATCTATGACTACGGTGACAATGAATTTGTACCATGGCAGATCGGGGCGGTGACCTGACGCACCGCCTGGTCGGTATCAGTCGCCGCTATTGCTTCCAGGATTTCATGATTTCACGGCCGGCGCGGTGGGAGGTCCGAAGAACTTGTCGCGTTCCCGCCAGATCGCTGGAAGAGCAAGCAGTCCAATGCCGACGATTGCGATGACGATCTTGGTGATCTGATCAAGTTCCGGCGTGCGGCCGTCCAGATAGTAGACGGCATAGACGATCGCCACGTGCCAGACATAGACATAGAGCGAGTGACGGCCGATCAGTTGCAGGAACTTCAGCGAGAAGATCCAGATCAATACGGCGGCCGCTCTTTGCACGAATGCCGAAGGATGCTTCGGCCCCGCCACGATGAGCCAGGTGACCAGCGCTGCTGCTGCGATGAAGTTCAGGAGATAGACGGGCCCGAAATCGGCACGGATCTCCATGGCCGCGAACTTGCCGATCATGAAGTCAGGCATCAGGCCATTGGCAGTCATGATCCTGAGCGGCAGGAAGAAGAGCATCACGATAAGCGCGATCTTCGGGATGAACGTGTTTCCAGGGGTGAGGATACGGTTCCAGTCAATCTTGCCGGCGGATGTCATCGCGCCAAGCACGAGGCCGGAATAGAACACGATCTGCCAGCCGAGCAGGTTGAAGCTTACACGGATCCCCTGATCATCAGGGCCCATGACCAGTTGATGCATCGGTTCGGTGAAGATGCGCTGCAGGCCGAGCTGGCCAGCCATCCACAACACGAGGGAAGCGGCCAGAACATAGGCCCACTTGTCCTCCAGGACGAGCTTCACCAGCATGGGCGCAAACAGCATGTAGACGATGTATTGCGGCAGGATATCCATGAAGGTCGGCTGGAACAGGAACGTGGCAATTGCAGCCAGTCTCAAAGGATCGTCGAATGTCGTGTAACCAAGCCAGTTGTACCAGACTGCATACGCGTCCGGCAGAAACATCTGGGCAACAAGGATGGCGATGATAATCCCCATCGCATAGCGATAGAGTTCAAAGGCTCTGGAATAGATCGCCTGACGCCCCGCAGCATAGCCGTTCTTCACCATCTTGCGGGCATAGACCATGCCGATCAGAAGTCCTGACAGGAATACGAATCCCTGGGCATCCTCGACAAAGGCGAGCTGGTTGTGGTTGACCTTCACGAGCCAGTATCCACCGACAAAGATCAGATGGTTTATCAGCATGAAGACGAGGAAATATCCGCGCATGCCATCAATGATTTCGAACCGTTTCATCGGTCGTCGTTCTCCGATTTTCGGTCCGACTGGGCATGTCTTGATGACCGAATGACCTCGTAAGGGCCACAGTGTGTTGCGCCTAAACGCGACGGCAGACAGAGGGTTCCACCGGATGCGTCAGCAAGATCATGGTATGAAAAGCCGGATGACTGACAGATGAACGCGAGGCATTATTCGGCGGCAATGCCCTTTATTCCGGCAATCTGCGTCAGATAGGCGCGCAAGATTGCGGGGCGGATTGGCTTGTGCTGAACGGATATTTCATCGCGTTCGGCCAGTGCCCTGACATCGGCCGTGCGGTCAGCGGTGACGAGAAGCGCGGGGATCTTTGCGTCGTGGGCCTTTCGGAGCAACCGGATGGCTTCGACACCGTCACCGTCGCCAAGGTGATAGTCGGCAATAATGGCTTGTGGAGGCAAGCCTTCGGATGAAATGATGGCGTGGACGTCACCGAGTGAGCCCGCCTGATGGACATTGCATCCCCAGCCCGAGATCAAAAGTGCCATGCCTGCCAGGATCTTGGGTTCATTGTCGATGCAAAGGACCCTCAGGCCGTTGAGGGGCTGGCTGCGCGGGAGCTTGTTTAGTCGTGCCGGTGCTGTACCGGCCTTCCCCATGGTAAGGTCGCGGGGCACGTTCACGCGAAATATCGTGCCTTTTCCAGGTACCGATGACAGTTCGACAGGGTGATTGAGGACCCTGGAGATACGGTCGACAATCGAAAGGCCAAGTCCCAGTCCGGAAGCCGTGCGCGCACCTTCGTCAAGCCTTGCAAATTCCTTGAACACGGTATGGAACTTGGCGGCCGGGATGCCGATCCCGCTGTCGAAGACTTCGATGCTGACGTTGTTGCCGCGACGCCTGGCGCCGATCAGGATTTTGCCGTTGATCGTGTATTTTATGGCATTTGAGGCGAGGTTCTGGACAAGCCGCCGCAACAGATTGATATCGGATCGAACAGAAAGCGAACTGGCGACGACGACGAATTCCAGGTTTCGTTCTCGTGCCATGGGTGCAAAGTCGGTCTCGATGCGGCGCAAGAGTTCATCAAGCGGTACCGACGTGATGCGCGGTTTCATCGCACCGGTATCGAGCCGCGAAATATCGAGGACAGCACCTAAAATGGTTTCCACGGATTCAAGGGCTGAATCAATGTTGCGCACCAGAGTGCTGTTGTCAGAACTGCCAAGCCTTTCCACCAATGCGGAGGAGTAGAGACGTGCGGCATTGAGAGGTTGCAGGATGTCGTGGCCGGCAGCGGCAAAGAAGCGGGTCTTGCCGATATTGGCCTCTTCTGCCTCGGCGCGCGCCTTCGCCAGTTCGTGATTGACACGCGTCAGTTCGGCAGTGCGCTCGTCAACACGTTGTTCCAGCGTTTCGTTCGCCTGTTTGAGTGCCCGGTCGGCTGCAACACGCTCCGTGATGTCGGTCAGCGTGGCAACGATCCCATTGTCAGGCATTGCGTTTGAGCAGACCTCGATGATGCGCTGGCCACCACCGATGACGAGCGGAAAAGGCACATCGAGTGTCTCGAACCGGCGGACCACGTCAGCCTGTTCGCCAGCTTTGATATCGCCCCTTTCGCACAGGATTGAAACGATCTCGGCAAGAGGGTAGCCGACCTGGCCTGCATGTTCCGGCAGGTCGAGAAGATGACGGAACCGCCTGTTCCAGACAGACAGGCCGAGCGAATGATCAAAGACTGCAATACCCTGGTCCATCTGGGACAGGGCGGTCTGCAACATGTCCTGATTGTATTGCAGTGCTTCGCTCGCCTGGTCCAGAAGCCAGGCAGTGTCTGAACTGGTGTCTTCTGCCTTTTGCAGGATGAGAGAGAGCACCAGGCGGGCCGAGGAGGAACCGATGGCACTGCCAAGCAATTGTTCGGAAAAATGGATCATCCCGATATCCGCCGGTTGATCGTCCTCGAACTGGTGCCCGGCTGCCATGCAATAGTTTGCAAAGGAGCGTTCCATCCGCTCTTCGCCAAGATATCGGGCTATCGTTGACTTGAGATCGCCAACATTCACCCGGGTTTTCCAGCCGCGGGTGGCAAATTGCGATCGAGACTGACGCTTCACAAAGATGCCGGCCTGGATCCGCTCGACGGGCTTTGGATTGCGAGACAGGGAACCGAGGACGAAAGCAAGGCTGTTGGCAATGAGACTGAACAGGGTCCCGGCGACGAGGGGATCAGCACCTTGTGTGAAAAGATCGGTTCCCGGCAGAAGAAAGTTCAAGACTGCGACTGCAATATGAAAGTTCTCCGGCCCGCCGAGGCTCGGGATGAAGAGAAGATAGGCCCAGGCGAGAAAACCGATCGTCATGCCGACAATGGCACCACGCGCATTGGCGCGACGCCACACAAGGCCGCCTAAAAGGCTCGGAGCCATCTGGGCGATCGCGGCAAAGGACAAGAGCCCGATCGATGCGAGGCCGGTCTCGGTATTGGCGGAACGGTAGTATGCGTAGCCCAGCATGAGGACGACGATGATGGATGTGCGACGCACACGCAAAAGCGTTTTGGTAAAGTCGGCCCGATGCACCGAGCGACGCATCAGGCGGCGGCGTAAAAGAACCGGCATGACGATGTCATTCGATACCATGATTGCAAGTGCTACCGAGGCAACAATGACCATCGCGGTGGCTGCGGAAAATCCACCGATAAAGGCAATCAGCGAGATGATCGGGATCTCGTTGGCAAGTGGTAGAAGCAGGACGTAGAGGTCGGCATTGCCTGTTCCGCCAAACTGCACGATCCCGGCTGCGGCGATCGGCAGGACGAAAATATTGATGGCGATCAGATAGAGCGGCAGAAGGAACATCGCCGTCTTGAGTTCGCTTGCGGTGCGATTTTCGACCACGGTAACGTGAAATTGCCGCGGCAGCATGATGATGGCGAATGCCGACAGCGCGATGAGCAGGATCCAGCGACTGATCGGCGTTTCGTAAGACATGGTGGCCGCCACCAGCACGTGATCCGAACTTCGTTGCCACAGGTCGGCCGGACCGTCGAAGATGATGAAAATCACCGCGATGCCCACGGTGGCAAATGCGAGAAGCTTGACAATCGATTCCATGGCGACAGCAAGGATCAGACCGTCCTGGTGTTCTGTTGCATCGGTATGGCGTGTCCCGAAGATTACTGCGAAACAGGCCATCAGGATCGTGACGATCAGGGCCAGGTCGACGGCATAGAGATCCCCGCTACCGATCCCGTAGGCCGATGCATCGACCATAGCTGCAACCGAACTCGAGACGGCCTTCAGTTGCAGGGCGATATAGGGAATGACGCCGATGAGCGCGATGACCGCAACGATCATCGCGACTGTGGAGTTCTTGCCGTAGCGCGCGGCAATGAAATCGGCGACCGAGGTGAGCTTTTCCGCCTTGGCCAGCTCCACGATGCGACGGATGACTGGCATGCCGAGCGTGAAGGCAAGGATGGGACCGATGTAGATCCCCGTAAATTCCCATCCATGATGTGATGCAAATCCGACGCCACCGAAATAGGTCCATGACGTGCAGTAGATCGCGATGCTGAGGGCGTAGACGAGCGGGCGTCCGTTCCTTGGCACGCCGACACGGCGGCTCCTGCGGTCGCCATATGTGGCAACCGCAAACAGAAAAAGGATATAGCTGAACGCCGATACGAATATCAGCCAAGCTGGAAGCATCTTTCCTTCGCCCCGATCGCATGATCGGACCATAGGCTAAAACTGCGCGCTTGGAAATTGTATCAATCTCGGCATAAAGTCCTGGGTTATGGGGGAGATGAGTCCCCCTTGGCGAACCTTCGGATCAAAAGTTCGATCCGCGGGATCTTCGCCTCATCAGGAGGGAATGCATGTCCGTTGTTTCGGAATTCAAATCATTCATTGCCAAAGGCAATGTCATTGACCTGGCCGTTGGTATCATTATCGGCGGCGCCTTCTCGGGAATTGTCAATTCTCTCGTCAATGACGTGGTCATGCCCGTGGTCGGTGCTATCATCGGCGGCCTGGATTTCTCGGATTACTTCATCGGCCTTTCATCTGCGGTCACCGCAACGACACTTGACGCGGCCCGCGAGCAGGGAGCGGTTCTTGCCTACGGTAATTTCATCACCGTTCTCCTCAACTTCCTCATTCTGGCCTGGATCATCTTCCTGATGGTCAAGGCAGTGAACAAGATCCGTGCAGCCGAGGAGAAGAAGCCGGTTGAGGAGGCGCCTGCAACACCGCCTGCCGATGTTCAGCTTCTGTCGGAGATCCGCGATCTGTTGAAGGCGCGCTAACAACGTGAATTGCTCTAATTGATAACAGCTTCACCAATTCTGATGGGATTTGGTGAAGCTGTTGCGCTATGGAGAGCGCAACATCGGAGAGTGATACATGTCCGTCCTTGAAAAACTGAGCCCGCGAGCGCTCGCTGCGCCCGAAAGCGGCATCGTGGAAGTGATTACCTATGCCCGTGACAGGGAGGGCCTTATCCCCTTGTGGGCGGGCGAGGGAGATCTGCCGTCGCCTGACTTCATCAACAGGGCAGCAAGCGAGGCCCTTCTGGCAGGTGAGACATTCTACACTTTTCAGCGGGGAATTCCGGAATTGCGGGATGCGCTTTCACGCTATTATGCCCGCCATTTCGCCGTTTCTCTGTCCAGTGACCACTTTTATGTCACCGGGTCGGGCATGCATGCGATCATGTTGGCGGTTCACGCACTGACTGCGCCGGGCGATGAACTCATCTATTTGTCGCCGGCATGGCCAAATATCGTTGCATCGGTCGGAATCGCCGGAGCAAAAGCGCGCGCCCTGCCTCTTGATTTTGCAGATGGCGGGTGGTCGCTTGATCTCCACAAGCTATCGGCCCTGATTACGTCGCGCACACGCGCGATCTTTATCAACACGCCGTCAAATCCTACTGGCTGGACTGCGTCGAAGGCAGAGCTGGAGGCCATCCTGGCGCTTGCACGCGAGCACGGGATCTGGATCATCGCCGACGAGATCTACGCGCTTTATCATTATGCAGACGGCCCGCGAGCCGCCTCCTTTATCGATATCATGGGACCGGAAGATCGGATCATCTTTGCAAATTCCTTCTCCAAAAACTGGTCAATGACCGGTTGGCGCGTTGGCTGGCTGGTGGCGCCGCCGGAGCTTGGGCAGATGATCGAAAACCTCGTGCAGTATTCCAATTCAGGGGTCGCCCAGTTCATGCAGCGCGGCTGTGTTGCAGCCCTTGATCACGGGGATGATTTTGTTCGGAAAAATATCGAACGGGCGGCCACATCCAGAGACATCTTGTGCGATGCGCTGATATCGACAAACCGTGTTGAGACCTTAAAGCCCGATGGTGCGCTTTACGCGTTCCTGAAGGTTGACGGCATCAGGGACAGCAGACGTGCCGCACTTGATATTGTCGACAAGGTCCAGGTTGCTCTCGCGCCAGGCTCCGCATTTGGTCCGGGCGGAGAGCTTTTCCTCAGGGCATGCTTCCTGCGGGATCCGGATCAGGTTCGCGAGGCTTCCGGCCGTCTTGTGGATTACATATCAAAACTGTGAGTGTTGGGGAGATCGATAAAATGCGACACTTCCTGCAAGAACACCCTTAGTCACGACGGACAATAAACCCGAGCCTGAGGCGTCGCGGTAAGCAATGGTGAAGAAAAACGGTGTTTCGCTTCCTGCCAGTCAAGGGCAGGGAGTTTTGAAATGGCCGTACTCGTTACCGGCGGTGCCGGCTATATCGGCAGTCATATGGCATGGGCATTGCTGGATGCTGGCGAGGACGTTGTCGTGCTCGATCGCCTGTCTACCGGCTTTCGCTGGTCTGTCCCTCCTGCCGCACGCTTTTATCTTGGCGATGTCGGAGATCGTCAGCTTCTTGATCAGGTGTTTGCCGACAACGCCATTGACGCGGTCATGCACTTTGCCGGCTCGATCGTGGTCCCGCAGTCGATCATGCACCCCCTCGAATACTACGACAACAACACGAGCAAGACGCGGCTGCTTGCAGCTGCCGCGATCGATGCAGGCATTCGAAATCTCGTTTTCTCATCCACGGCCGCCGTCTATGGCGATCAAGATGATGATCTTCCGGTGTTGGAGACGGCAAGCCCGCAACCCAAGAACCCTTACGGTCAGTCGAAGCTCATGGCGGAGATCATGCTGCGCGATGCGGCCGCAGCACATGATGACTTCCGCTTCGTCGCCCTGCGCTATTTTAACGTTGCAGGTGCAGATCCACAGGGACGAACGGGTCTGTCAACCGAAGGAGCCACGCATCTGATCAAGATCGCCTGTGAAGCGGCCATTGGCCGAAGGCAAGGCGTGGAGATCTATGGGACTGATTATCCGACGGCAGATGGCACCGGGGTGCGTGATTATATCCATGTCAGCGACCTGGTGGGTGCTCACCTGAAGGCATTGGACTACTTGCGCCACGGTGGCGGGCCGCTCATCGCCAATTGCGGTTATGGAAAGGGCTACTCGGTGCTCGAAGTACTGCGGGCAGTAGGAAAACTGGGACAAAAGCAGTTTGCAATCCATCATCGCCCTCGCCGGCAAGGGGATGCTGCAAGCGTTGTCGCCGATGCGACCCTGGCACGGACCTTGCTGGAATGGGTACCCCGCTTTGACGATCTGGAGACAATCATCAAAACCGCACTGGCATGGGAAAGCAGTCTGGCCGAACAGAAGGCAGGCGAATTGAAGGCTCTGCAGCAGCGGCTGGCCTCAGCAGTGTTTTGATATTTGATGTGGCCGGTTCAGCAACTGGCGCAAGATGAGGTTGCGGGTTCGCAGGCCGCCAGACGCCCATAAAATTCGGTTGCCCGGCTTTCCTGCAGGCTGGCAAGTCTCTGGTTCATCTGCTGACACGCCGCTTTGTTAAGCAGTTCGGCAAACGCTGCCTTGTCGAGCCCATCGGCACGCAACATCAGGGCAATCATGGGGTCACAAATGGCTTCGGCAACGGTCAGGTCGGTATACATGATATCTCCTCCAGAATGACGAATAGTGGCAAATTGCGTCGAAATTATCACCAAGCCATTTTTTGACATGTGACCGGAGAAACTGACCTGAAATCGGAGGTTTGCCACGCTGCCCCCTAAAAGATGCTTGGAGCCTTCCAGGCGCATCCTGCGCTTTTTTGACGCGCCTCAATGCACAATCGTTTTGTCAGCATAGATTGCGCAGACCACAGGGGGCCGGGAGCCCAAGCCGTGTTGGCGAGGAGTTGATGCAATGCGTGCACCTTACGATGTAGGTTTTCTTCGGCCCGACGAAGTTTCCCGCACCTTCGCGATCATGCAGATTGTGATGCCCTCAATGAACCTTGCGGCGTGGCAGCGCCTCGTCACGCAGGACCCCGAGGGAAGGGGATGGGCGGTCGCACGGGATGAACGTGGCTATATCCGCGGCGTTTGCCGGATGCACCCGGCAACCGATCCATCGACGGGTCGTCTTCTGGAGGTGCCGATGCTCGTGGCCTTCAGCCTGTGGGACGAGGCCGGTGTCAGCGGCGACCTCCTCGATTTTGCGCGGCATCACGCATGGGAGGAGGGTTGCCAGGCGATACGTCTATGGAACAGGCCGGTCCTGTCGCCCGAGGATCTGGAAAGCCCGCAGCCGCGTGGGGCACTCTCGCAGAGCTTTTTCTACGATCTCGCAACGGACGACAATCATTGCCGTCACTGACGTCGGCTTTAGGACGGCTGTCCGGTGAAGACATAACCGACGCCACGGACTGATTTTATCAGTTGCGGACATTTCGGGTCGGCTTCGATCTTGCGACGCAGCCGGACAATCTGGGCATCGACGGCACGGTCGAACGCTTCGAGGTTGCGGCCGCGGGTGATGTCCATCAACTGTTCGCGGCTGAGGACCCTGCCTGTGTTTCTCGCAAGAGCGAGAAGCATGTCGAATTCGCCGGTCGTAAGCTCGATGTTTCGTCCGGCAGGATTGTGAAGGGTCCGCCGTGCAGCATCAAGTGTCCAGCCATCGAATGTTATAATGTCTTCCCGTCCCGTCCTTTGGGAAGAAGATGCCGAATTTCGCCGTCGCAGGATCGATTTCAGGCGGGCGTGAACCTCGCGCAGGTGGAAAGGTTTGGCAAGATAGTCATCGGCTCCGATTTCAAGACCAACGATGCGGTCGACGATGTCGTCGCGACCGGTCAGCATCATGATCGGAACATCCGAATGACTTCGGATTTCGCGTGCAAGATCCAGTCCGTCCGAACCGCCTGGCAACGTCAGATCAAGAAGGATTGCATCGACCTCCTTGTGTTTCATCTGCGCGCGCATGTCAGGGCCGTCGACGGCGCAGCTGACAGTATATCCCTCATCCTGGAAATAGCGTGACAAGAGGTTGCGGATGCGGGGGTCGTCGTCGACAACAAGGATGTGGGAGTTGTTCTGGGTTTCGGACATTGTCGACTTTTCAATTTCGGATGTTACAAACTGTTACACAATTGCACGCTCTATCACACTCCAGACATTTGTGTGTTACCGCAATGAATTCTAGTGCCGCTATCAACAAATGGAGATAGTGGTCATGTTTATCGAGAGGGCACTCAATACCGGGAGGGCGGTTCCGGAACCTCTGATTGAGCGCCCGGCCAGTCTGAATGCATTGTTTTCGAGGCTTCCGGCAGAAACGATCACGGCAGGCAAGGTTCTCTTTCTTGAAGGTGATGACGCAAGGTCGCTCTTTGAAGTTGTCGAGGGAACCTTGAGGATCTACAGGGTTCTGGGTGACGGTCGCCGCGTGATCACCGGCTTTCTGAATGCTGGCGACATTCTCGGTATCTCGTTCAAGAGCAATTATACCTATAGCGCTGAAGCGATTACGGCTGTAACGGTTCGAAGACTGTCCAGGAAGGTCTTTGAAGCGGAGATCGTCAATTCTGCCGAGCTTCGGCCTGTCGTCTTCCATCAGATGTCAGACGAGATGGCCGCTGCGCAAGATCAGATGGTTCTCCTGTCGACCAAGAATGCGGAAGAACGCGTATGCAGCTTCTTGCTGAAGGAACTGGAAAGGGCTATCCGCCATGGCGCAATCGCGCAGATGGTGCATCTCCCGATGACACGACTGGACATTGCGGACTATCTGGGGCTGACAATCGAGACAGTTTCGCGCACGATGACCAAGCTGGCCAGCAAAGGTGTAATCACCATCACCGGCCGTCATTCCGTCAAGATATTGAAGCGGACGATGCTGACGTGTCTGGCTGGGGATGGCGATGACTATGAAGACCACTGGGGATTAGCCGATGCCCGGACGAAACGGCTTCGCCATTAGAACGAATGGAAACGGACGACGGGATGAAAGAAATAGCCGCACTCGAACAGGCAGGTGAGGGGGATCTGGATGCGGCACTTCGACTTCTGAACCATGCCAACCTGTTCGTTCACCGACTGGACGGCACGATCATCCGCTGGAGCGCAGGCTGCGAAACACTCTATGGATGGTCGAGGAACGAAGCTGTCGGATCAATCGTCCAGGATCTACTGGAGACGCGGTTCCCCCAGGCGCGTGGCGAGATATGCAAGACGGTTCTGGAAAGTGGCGTCTGGGAAGGCGAGATCGTACATCGTCACAGGGACAGACATCTGATTTTCATTGCCGCGCGGTGGGTGGCCTTGCGGGTTGATGAAGAGCCCGAACCCATCATCATCCAGACCAATAATGATGTTACGGACATGAAGGTCGCAGAAAACAGTCTGGCCGAGAGGGAAGCTCATCTGAGCTCCATTCTCGACACCGTCCCCGACTCCATGATCGTGATTGATGAAGCAGGGATTGTCAGTTCCTTCTCTGCCGCTGCAGAGCGCCTGTTCGGCTATTCGGTTGATGAGGTCAAAGGCCAGAATGTGAAGATGCTGATGCCGCCCCCCGATCGTGACCGGCACGACGGTTATATCGATCGCTACGTGACGACAGGAGAGAGACGGATCATTGGTTACGGCAGGGTGGTGGCCGGTCAGCGAAAGGATGGAACGGTTTTCCCGATGGAACTTGCTGTCGGGGAGACCCGCGTGAATGGCAAGAGGATATTTACGGGGTTCATTCGCGATCTGACAAGCCGGCACAAGATCGAGGAAGAATTGCGACAGGCGCAGAAAATGGAGGCTATCGGCCAGTTGACCGGTGGACTTGCGCACGACTTCAATAACCTGCTGACGGTTATCAGCGGCAATCTCGAGATGATCGAAGGCAAGCTTTCGGATGAGCGGCTTTTGATGATGCTGCGGGAGGCTCAGGAGGCGGCGGACGACGGTGCCAAATTGACCGGTCAACTGCTTGCTTTCGGTCGCAAGCAGGCCCTCAATCCGAAGATTGTCGACGTTGGGCAACTCGTTTCGGGTTTTTCGGAGTTGTTGCGGCGTACGGTCGGCGAGATGATCGAGTTGAGGACGGTGATTGACGGTGCCAATAACGAAGCACTCGTTGACGGTTCGCAACTCCAGAACGCGATCCTCAACCTCATACTGAATGCACGTGATGCAATGCCTCGCGGTGGGCGTCTTTCCATCGAGATCTCGCGCGTCAAGCTCGATGTAGATTATGCGCAGATGTATGCCCATGTCCGGACGGGCGATTATGTTCTCGTCAGTGTCACTGATAATGGAACGGGGATGGCGTCCGACGTGAAAGAGCACGCCTTTGAGCCATTCTTCACGACGAAGGGGGTCGGGTCTGGAACCGGGCTTGGCCTCAGCATGGTCTATGGTTTTGCCAAGCAGTCAGGCGGACATATTCAGCTCTACAGCGAAGAGGGCCAGGGAACGAGCGTTCGCATTTTCCTGCCCGCGGTACACCATGTTGCCGATGCAGCGCCTGGGAATGGCGCGCAAGCGTCAAGGTCGGCCCTGCCCGGGGGGACGGAAAAGGTTCTGGCGGTGGAAGATGATCCCCGTGTACGCCGCGTTGCGGTGTCGCGACTGACGGATCTCGGTTACGAGGTAATCGAGGCTGAGGACGGCGCCAATGCGCTTGCCCGCCTGAAAGAACATCCAGACATAGCGCTTCTGTTTACCGACATCGTGATGCCCGGCGGAATTGCCGGTGATGAACTTGCCGAAATTGTCCGCACCGAGCGACCGGAAATCAAGGTATTGTTCACGTCCGGTTATGCCGAGCCAGAGATTGCAGGAAGAGAACTGGCAGCCTCCGGGAGCTGGCTTAAGAAACCTTACACCGCCAAGGAACTAGCGGTCAGGCTGCGGGAATTGCTGGACTGACAGGGCGTGTATTTCGGCACCACTATGTTGTTCTGCTTCATGATCGCAAGTGAGCCGAAGACAAGACTGTATTTCGTTTACCATAACTTATGAATTTTCGAACATTCTAAGTAATGTAAGCGGGGTAACACATGAAACAGCGCATTTTGTATACGGGCGTGCTTGCGCTCGGATTGATGATTTCCACAGCAGCATTCGCCGATCCTTCAAAACCGAACGTCCGGCAACTTGTGACGCAACCGGTGCTTGACGACATTCATGCCTGGCTGACCAATGACATTGTCGCAGTCTCGGTCAAGGCCCAGAATGATCGCTTGTCCAAACTGACCCAGCCTGAAATCGATGCGGTCGACAAGCAATGGGTCGACGAACGCGAGGCCGCAGACAAGCCACTCATTGCAGCAACGCTTTCCAACCCACTGTCTGTCTATCTCAATCGCATTCAGGGACGTTCGCTTGGGCTTTATGCCGAGATCTTCATTATGGACCAGAATGGCCTGAATGTCGGACAAAGTTCGATCACCAGCGATTTCTGGCAAGGGGATGAAGCAAAGTTCCTGAAGACGTTCCCGGTCGGCACGGCTGCAATGTTCATCGACGAGCCGGAATGGGATGATGACGCCAAGATCTGGCGTGCGCAGGTGAGCTTTACGCTTACTGACGAGAACGGAAATATCCCCATCGGTGCCGCGACGGTCGAGCTCAATCTGACAGAACTTGAAAGACGAGCCTCATCCTGACGCTTTCGTCACGCTGATGCCTTGTCACGCAGACCTTTTAGGAATTTGGACTTTCTCATGCTGAAAAACATATCTGTGAGTGTGAAGGGCTTTGTCGCCTTCGGTATCCTTGCCGTCATTGCGATCGGAGCAAGCGCGCTGATCTACAAGAAGTCGGTTGATGCGGAGCACTCGGTCACACACAATCTTCTGATCATGGGGATTGTCGAGGAGACGGGCAAACTCGCGGATGTTGTCACGGGTGCCAATCTTGCCGTGAAGAACTTCCTTCTGACTGGCAATCGTGATTTCGTAAAGACGTATGAGGAACTGTCTGCACAGTTTGATGCCGAAGCCGCAAAACTTGCGGAACTGATTGGCGACAGTGCTGGCGAACAGTCTGCCACTTTCACTGAAGCACAGGCATTAATCAATGACTGGCGCAGCACCGTGATTGCGAGGCAGATCCATGCGATGCGCGATCCTGCCACCGTCGAATTCGCCCGCGCCATCGAAGTGACGGGAGAGGGCACCCAGAAACTTGAAGCCTTCCGTGGAAAGCTCATGGATGTAACATCCGCGCTGGACGAACAGGCCGTCATTGCCTTGGAAGAACAGGCAACTGCCCTTGGAAGCGTTGAAACAATCAGTCTGTTTGCAGCCTTTGCCGTTGCTCTTGCCGCGGTAGTCCTTGGTGTTCTCAACTTCCAGCTCATTTCCCGACCTCTTGGAAAATTGGCAGAAATCCTTTCGCGCCTTGCGGATGGGGATCTGGATGTCGAACCGCTGAAGCTTGGCAAAGATGAAATAGGCCGCATGGCAGATACAGTGCAGGTCTTCCGGGACGCGGCAATCAGCAACAGACGACTTGAAGACGAAGCCGAGAAAAACCGCCAGCGTGCCGAGGCCGAGCGCGTCGCAACACAGCAACGCATAGAGCAGGAAGCAGCAGAACGTCTGCGAATTGCAACCGCCGGGCTTGCGGCCGGCCTCCAGAAGTTGGCCGGTGGTGATCTGTCATTCCAATTAACAGAGCCGTTTGCCCCGGACTTCGAACCTCTTCGGGAAGACTTCAACCGATCGGTGGCGCAATTGAACAGCACACTTACGAGCGTCATCAATGGTATCTCCAATATTGAGAATAACTCCAATGAGATATCTGCAAGCGCAAATGATTTGTCGCGGCGCACAGAACAACAGGCTGCGGCCCTTGAGCAGAGCGCTGCCGCGGTTGAGGAAATTACTGCAAACGTTTCCAATTCGACAAAACGTACTGAAGAGGCTCGCGGTGTTGCATCCCACGCAAATGAAGCGGCTCAACAATCGTCGGAAATTGCCGCTCATGCCGAGGAGGCAATGCGGCGGATCGAGGCAAGTTCACAGCAGATTTCCAGCATTATCGGTGTCATTGACGAGATCGCGTTCCAAACCAACCTGCTGGCCCTGAACGCAGGCGTGGAAGCAGCTCGTGCCGGCGACGCTGGAAAGGGCTTTGCCGTCGTGGCGCAGGAGGTTCGTGAACTGGCGCAACGCTCTGCCAATGCCGCCAAGGAAATCAAAGAACTGATCAGCAGTTCGACGGGAGAGGTCGTGAATGGTGTTGAACTGGTTCGCAAGGTTAGCCACGCATTGGGCACGATCGGCGGCTATATCACCGAAATGAACGTCCATATGGATTCTATTTCAGTCTCTGCACGCGAGCAGTCGACAGGGCTTGTTGAAGTCAACCAGGCCGTGAGCTCGATGGATCAAACCACACAGCAGAATGCGGCAATGGTGGAGCAATCGACAGCAGCCTCGGCGGCACTCGCAAATGAGGCGCAAAAGCTCAATGAACTGGTGAGCCAATTTACTCTGGACCAGGTATCGAGCGTCCAGGCAGGCGCCCTTCATGAGGTTGCTCGGGTGATGGCGCGTTCGGCTCCAGAAACCCCAATCAACCGTGAAGCCATGCCAGCCCGAAGATCGACCACCCAGGCCGCTGCTGTGGCTATAGGCCAAAGCTGGGAAGAGTTCTAATATGGCAAGGTGCGCAATCGGGCGAGGAGTTGCATGAATACCGGACCTTTTTGTCCTGAACCATGACGTGTTCGTCCATATCTGTATCATCATAGGCATGATATTGGACCTAAGCATCGCCCGCTTTGTCAAAAACGCAACCCGGTTCATCCAGCATCCGGGCAAGGGGAGGATCTACCCTGTGCGTTTGCCTGTTGATCTTACGCGATCTCACGCCTTCCGCAGCGATTCCGGCTATCGGGTGGAGTTTTTGACGACAAACCGGGGGAGTGATGAATATGCCGACGAACCGCACGAATGCCTGCGCTCGGTGGCGCTGCTGCTGAGCAGCTGCGTTTCATGGATTTCCTGTTGCGTGATCCTGTTCGGTCGATCCTGCTGCATGGTGCCGGTGTCTCGGTCGTGATCCCGGCTCCTGAACGTTATGCCGTGCACAAGCTGATCGTCGCCGGTTGGCGTCAACGTGATGCCGGGGGTAGGGCAAAAGCGGACAAGGATTTGCGACGAGCCGGAATGCTGTTCGATGCGCTTCAATCGACGGGCGTTGGCGCTGATCTGACTGATGTGTTCCGTGAGGCGTGGAGCCGGGGGCCATCATGGAAAGGTGCGCTCGCCCACGGGATTGAGGCAATTCCAAAAGAGCATAATCCGGCCGTTGATAGGATTTATGGCACGATTCCAACACTCTAAAAGGAAATGCCTGCTAATCTGGCGGGCCTTTCTGTATCGGTGACCGAGTTGCACCGGAGAAAGCCAGGTCCTGTTTCGTCCCCATCTAATCGACGCGCTGATTCGCATCAATGGGATCGACCGCGCGTCGGCCGAAGCCGCCTATGGGGAACTCGCTGCGATCAGTGACAATGAGACCTGGCTGAAGGTTCTGCGTGGCGATTATGCGCGCAAGGTCGCTGGACAAGCGACCCGACAGACGTTGCGAGTTATCGATTTGATCAATCTAGCGAACAACCAGTTTATGGGTTTACGGATCCCATATGCCCGCGAACCCAACAAGCTTCCGGTTGTGCTCGATCAGGATGAGGTTGCTCGTTTTCTCGCAGCCGTCTCGGACCTGAAGGCACATGCCGCATTGACGACAGCCTATGCTGCAGGACTGCGCGCCAAGGAGCTCCTCACGTTGAAGGTGGCTAACATCGATAGCCGCCGGATGGTGATCCGGGTTTGAGAACGGCAAGGGTGGCAGGATCGCAACGTCATGCTTTTGCGTCGTGATGGTCTCATGATACGAGCTTTTTATTTTCGGAAGCGCCAAGCAAGCTTCGACTGCTTTCGCGTTTAGAAGTCATCAAAACTGCAAAAATGTCGCCTTAAGGCTACATTAAGTCACTTTGTGGATACTTAAGACGACATTTGTTGGCAGCAACGGCTCAAGAGCGGATGTACTCTTAAGACGACATAAAGTCAGATAATGGAGCCTTAAGACGACATGGCTGCCAAAAGCGCGTTGCTGTCAGCACCTCCCTATCAAGTGGAGCAGAACTTAAAAAAGTTAGGCGCAAACCTGCGCACAGCACGCCTCCGTAGAAACCTGACGGCTGAGGAGGTTGGTAAAAAAATTGGTGTACATCGACATGTTGTATCAAACGCTGAGAATGGGAAGCCTTCCACAACTATCGCAGTATATGCAGCGCTGCTTTGGGCTTACGGGCTTGCAGAACAACTTTCCCTGGTTGCCGATCCTCAGACTGACGATGAGGGAATGGCACTAGAACGCGCGCGCGCGCCTCAACGATCTCGACAGGAAACTTCGCTCGATGACAACTTCTAAGGAAACCCTAGGAAAGCTGGTGCTGCTAGAGAGATTTGAAATCGGGAGTGCTTATTAAATATCAATCATTTAGCGGGAGTTTTGTAACATTGTGGCGACCCGAATCTTGACCGTGTTTGTAGCTGTTTATCCTGCTGAAAATCCTCGTGACCGCCAAACTTCGGATCCGAGAAGTTGAACACCCCGCCTCAGACTCAAGAAAGACTGCGTCAGGAACTCATCTCCAGATCTGCCAAGGATGCGCCTTAGGAGCATGAGGAGCAATAGGCCAGCTCCCTGGGCACCCTCGATTACTTGCTATATGCGCCAGAAACGGGCCGAAAGTTGTCGTGCGTGGTCTTTTCCGGCGTCGGTTAGAAAGTAGTGCCTTCGCACTGCTGGAGACGGAGAAGGTTCATCGCCTTCACCTATGACATTCAGCAAACCACAAGCTTCAAGCTGCGACATGATCGGAGTGATCACTTCGCGCTCAAGCCCCGTCGTTCTCGCGACATCGGCTTCGGAAATTCCTCCCCTACAAGCGATTGCGGTGTTCAGGACCATAAGTATGGCTGCCGTAGAGGTCATGTCTGCCGTCATAAATTGTTATCGATTGCTGCACCAGCGGCATGTCCAGCGAACCAACACAGTCTCAGCCGGCGGACAATCGGCACCTGCCGAATCCATGTCAAGCGTTGCGCTCCATCCGGGCTCAAGCGTTCAAACAAAACGCCTGCGGTCCGGGATGCCGGGTTCGATGGAGTCGTTTCAGCCATCAGACAGAGTCGCACACTCAATAGGCAACCGCATCAGGATGGGTTCCACTGGCGGGGCACTTGACAGGAACCGGCAATCCGGTGCCCGGTCCACGTCGGGTCTAACAAGGAGGTTATACCGCTCCCCACCAGATCTTTCTAAAACGAAATGAGCCTTGTAGTTCTCCAAAGGCGAGGCAAAAGGCGCCAGCCTTGCCACCTTCTCCAGCAGATAGGTTCTTGAGGAGCTCGACAAGGCCAAGGGAAAACGCTCGAGCAGATTGCCAGCTGTTTTGAGCAATCGCTCCTTTCCCGTCGCGTCCCCTAAGTTCAGCTTGATCCGAAAGCTGGAGAACGAGTTTTCGGTTTCCCCTTTGATCTGAAGGAACAAGGAAGCTGGATCGGCACCGTCATCCATGACCGCATAGCTCGTGCATTCCCAGCCGCGTCGATTGCGAACGAACTCACTCGCCGTGACCCGGTCAAGATCCTGGCAAGTCTCAATAGCGTTGAGCTCAGAGTGTCGGTTCAGGCGGCTCACATGCTTGGTGTCAGTGGTTAGGAGGCTAAGGGGAAAAGGTACGGCTGCCGGCAACCTCTGCGTCTTGTTGGCCGTAAGGCCATCCGCCGCGTTCAGAGTTACGGGCCATCCAAGTGCTGCGCTGGCTACCAAAACAACAATGGCTATCGCCGCAATTCTCAATCTTGTTCCTCTAGGGGTCCATCACGGGAAGTGATAGCCACAGCACTAGCCTGGCATGGTCCCCGCGAAGCGCCCTCAGACTCCAGGCGGGCAGGTCGACGACGACAGGTCTCTTCAGCGCCGGTTAAGGGTAGCCATTTATTGTGCTTGGGGGAAGACGCTGCATGGATGGCGTTCAGTGCGTGTGGTCGGCAGAAAACTGCACAGTAGCGTCAGACCTCACTTGTAGTGAGGTTCTGGTTATGCTTTCACATGCCGGTGAAAAATAAGGTAGGTGGTCGCTTGCAGATTGGTCGTATTGGAGTTCTCGTGCTTGCTGCTCTGGTATCGGGCTGTCAAGCCGTTCCGGGGGAGGGTCCACTTGCTACGGCGATCCTCGCGGATGCCGGCAAATCGGATGTTGAGCTTCGCCGAGCGGACGCTGCGGTCTTTGAAATCGTCGATGTTGACGCGAGATCTGCACGCCTCGTCTCTGAATATGTGACAACGGCTCTGCGCCGCCGATTTGGTATCGGTGGTGGGGCATCGGCCGTGACGATCGGGGTTGGGGATCAACTGAAGATCACAATTTTCGAGGCCGGCAGCGATGGGTTGTTCTCCACGACCGAGTCGAAGCAGACCAGCATCGATGTTGTTGTTCAACCCAATGGCGCCGCGTCGATCCCCTACGTGGGTTCTGTTCGCTTTGCCGGAAGAACGCTTGAGCAGGCACGCGCAGCCATTTTGTCGAGCCTGGTGAACAAGGCCGTGGAGCCAGACGTCTTGGTTTCGGCTGTGGATACGGCATCGCGTAAGGTGACAGTGTCCGGGGCCGTTGGGGCATCGTCGCAAGTGTCGCTGGGGCTGGTTCCTGAGCAGATTACCGACGTGATCGCCAAAGCGGGTGGGCCGGTGGCGCCCCCTTATGAGACTAATGTTACTCTGGTGCGCGGCAAAAGCACGGGCTCGGCTCTTCTAAAATCGATTATCGAGCACCCGTCGGAGAACGTCTATGTGCGGCCGGGCGACCAGATCTTCGTCAGTCGCGAGCCTCGGACCTTCACGCTTTTGGGCGCCGTCAAGGCCAACAGTCGTATCGATTTCGGTGCGGACGATCTTAATCTCCTCGAGGCCGTTGCCTTGGGTGGGGGCGGGGCTGACACCGCAATCAACGCAAAAGGCTACTTTCTCTTCCGGTATGAGGAGCCGGAGGTCGTGAAAGGCTTGATTGGGCTGCAGAAGTTCGATGAACTTATCTACAAGGGAATGAAGCCGAACAAGAACGGCAACTATCCGATCGTCTATCGATTTGACATGACCCGGCCCGACAGCCTCTTGGTTGGCCAAACTTTCCCTATCAAGAGCCGAGATGTGATCTATGCCGCCCGACACTTCACTGTCGACCTTCGCAAGTTCCTTCAGATCGTCGGCGCACCTCTTTCGATTGCCTCGCAGGGCGTTAACGTAGCTGACAATCTGGGCGGAAATTAACGATCTACAGCCTGTGGACTAAACGGGCTACCAACCAGCGGTCGCAGGTGGTAGAGGGAATGACTTATCCGTCGCCGCGGCGGCCTCAGGCGAGTTAAGTTCACGAATAGGTAGCAATGTCCGTTGATATCATTGGCCAAGCTTGTGTGGCCCCTGGCGCTAAAGATGTAAAAGAGCTTGTTGAACTACTAAGGCAAGGCCGCTGCACGGTGACGTCAATTCCCCCAGAAAGGTGGGATCTGGCGAGGTTCTGGCATCCGGCGCAAGGGGTTCGTGGCAAATCCTATACGTTTGCGGCCGGGATCATAGACGATGTCTATGGCTTTGATCCCCATGTCTACGGCCTCTCGCAACGAGAGGCGATGCAGATGGATCCCCAGCAACGGTTGATGCTGGACCTCGTCTGGCGCGCGATCGAGGACGCAAACCTGCCGATCACAAGTCTGTCTGAGGAACGTGTCGGCGTTTATGTCGGGGCGTCGAGCCTTGAGAGCAGCAATCTAGCCTCGGAAGATCCTGCCTCCGGCAGCCCATACTTCATGACGGGCAACACGCTTTCCATTGTTTCCAACCGTATTTCGCATATCTTCGGCCTTAGCGGCCCCAGTATGACGATTGACACAGCCTGCTCATCATCGCTTGTGGCTCTCCACGAGGCGTTCGCAGCCCTTGAAAGCGGCGCCGTGGATACGGCTATCGTTGGCGGCGTCAATCTTTTGATGCACCCGCTGTCCTATGTAGGATTTGCGCAGGCGCGGATGCTGTCGCCTGAGGGACTTTGCCGCGCGTATGACAACAATGGCCAGGGCTATGTTCGCTCCGAGGGCGGCGTGGCCATGGTGCTTCGCCGTAGCGATCGCGCGCTTGGGAACCGAGATCGCAGTCACGCTTCCATCGTCGCCATAGGCGTCAACTCGTCCGGCCGCACCAACGGAATCAGTCTGCCGTCGAGGGAGGCGCAGGCACTTCTGCTAAAGACGCTGTACCAGGAAATTGACATCGATCTCGATGACCTCGCCTTTATCGAAGGCCATGGTACGGGAACCAAGGTTGGCGATCCGGCCGAGGTTTGGGCGATTGGAAACTCGATTGGGAAAGGCCGCCGTTTGCCCATTCCCATCGGCTCCATCAAGAGCAATATTGGCCATACCGAGCCGGCATCGGGTCTGTTTGGGCTTCTCAAGGCCGGTTTAGCGCTCAGCCATGATTTTCTTCCGGCATCCTTGCATGTCGAGCAGCTCAACGAAAACATTGATTTTGCCGGCCTCAACGTCTGCGTGAACACGCAGACGCGAGAGCTGAGCCGAGGCGAGACTGTCCGATATGCGGGCGTCAACTCGTTCGGCTTTGGTGGCACCAATGCGCATGTGATCATCTGCGATCCAGCGCGTCGGCCTGCTGCAGAGGCAGTCGACCTCGACCATCCGCCGATGTTTATGGCCAGTGCTCATACCCGCGCCGCTCTCGAGCCGCTGCTAGAGGCATATCGTGAACGCCTGAATGGCGCGGATGGTGATGGTGCAAAGCGCCTGATCGCGGCCTCGGGTGCAAACCGAGCGCCGATGAAGCACCGCTGGGTTTTGGCAAGCGGCGACAAATCAGCGGTTATGATGGGTATTGATCGCTATCTGGCTTCTGGCAAATCCAGCGCAGAGGTCGGGGAGGCGTCGCATGATCCCGCCAAAGTGGCATTTGTCTTCGGTGGAAACGGCTCCCAATGGGCTGGCATGGGTGCCGAGCCATACCGGCAAAATCCTCTTTTCAAGCAAAGCTTCGATCGCATCAGCGGCCGTTTCGAGCGCTACTTGGACGGCGAAAAACTCAACGCGCTGCTTGTCACAGACGATCTAAACGAGCGGCTGGCCGATACGCGGATCGCGCAGCCCCTGTTGTTTGCTGTTCAAGCTGCGCTTGCTGATACCTTGCTTGCCTCGGGTCTGAAGCCACAGCTCGTCTATGGACATTCGGTCGGCGAAATTGCCGCAGCCTATTGTGCGGGTATTCTCATCCTTGACGAGGCGGTCGAAATCGTTGCCAAGCGGTCGCAAAGCCAGGCGATCGCCGCGGGCGCCGGCAAGATGGCCGCTGTTGTCCTCAACGCCGAGTCAACCCTGCAATTTGCGGCGCGGCACGGGCTGACAAGCATTGCTATTGCCGCAATCAATGGACCTGCGTCTGTCACGATCGCCGGGACGAGCGAGGAGATCAAGACCTTTAGAGACCGCGCGCGCGCCGAGCATGTGGTCGTCCAGATCCTGACCATCAACTATCCCTTCCATCACCCGATCATGGAAAAGACAAAATCGGCCTTCTTTGCCGACCCGCCTGTGGCCACCCCTCGAAATGGCGGGATCACATTTCTGTCGACGGTTACCGGTGCGATCGAGGAAGGCATTGGTCTTGATAACGGCTATTGGTGGCGCAACCTGCGTGATCCGGTCCTGTTTGCGCAGGCCACCGAGGAAGCACTGGATCTCGGCTGTAATCTTTTTGTTGAGGTATCGCCGCGCGCTGTGGTGTCAAGCTACGTCTCAGAGGTGGCCAACCAGCAAAATAGCTCCGTTTCAGTCATCCCCACACTGCGGAAGGATCCAAAAACGTCCTCGGGTCTCGATCCGATTGAGACTATCCTGGCGCGGGCTGCCGCACATGGCGCGCACCTTTCCATCAACCGGTCGCGGCGTGATAGCGGACTAGACCTGCCACCGCTCCCCCTTCAGCGGCAGGAACTCAGAATGCCGCCCACCAGCGACGAGCTCGACGTGTTCGGCCGAGATCGTCGCGAATCGTACACTTTGCTGGGCTGGCGTAGCGATCCGAACGGTTTTCATTGGAAGAACCACATCGATGCAAAGCTATTTCCCGATCTAGCTGAGCATGTTGTAGAATCTCGGTCCATTCTGCCTGCTAGCGGCTTCATCGAAATGTTGACCGTTGCGGCACATGCCTATCTTAACAGCGACGAGGTCGAGATCACCAATTTGGAGATCCTGCGTCCGCTGGAATTGCGCACAGACAAGACTTTCGAGTTGTCGACCTTGCTGTCTGACGAGACCGGCAATATTGAGATCAGGTCGCGCGAAAGGCTAAGCAACGACGATTGGACCATTCACGCTGTCGCGCGCGTGCGCCATCCCGTATCGGGCAGAGAAGTAACCAACAAGAGCCGGCTGGAGACCCCGCAGTCGGTGATGGGCTGTCGGGAGGTCTATGAACTTGCCTCCCGTTTTGGCCTCGACTACGGCCTGCCGTTTCAGCTTTTGTCGCAGGCGCGCATCTATGAACAGGGAGTTGTCGAAGTTGATCTGAAACCAGCCGACGAGGCCATTCACCCCTACATCGGTTTCGAGCTTAACCCGTTCCTGGTTGATGCCGCATTTCATGGTCTGGTGGCGTTGTTTGGGGCGATTTCCGGTGCAGATGCCGGGGCGCCCTACATCCCCGTGCGTTTCGGCTCGATCAGACGAGGGCTTGGCGCCGGGGCTATAGCGCGCGCCAGGATCCTGATCGAGCGCTATAGCCAGCACTCGGTCAAGGCAAACTTTCAACTTCTCGATGCGGACGGGAATGTGGTGGCCGTTTTCACGGATTGCCGCTTCCGCAAGACGTCGTTGAAAGCCAAACAAAGCCTCGCTTCGGTTGCCTTCCACTATGAGAGCTTACCTTGCCACCTCAATGCGCTGCGAGTTGCCAACACGTACCCAGCCGGTCTGCCTGAAGAGCCGACAGCAGAAGCGCCGATATCGGATGCCACGCTGCTCTTGGAGGCGGCAATCCACCGGTCTTGCCAGGAGATTGCTTTGGCTGTGGCCACTAGCGACGGTAAGATTTCTCGTGTTGATCTCAAAGAACAGAGCAATTTCGCGCCATTTCTGACCGACTGCCTTTACATTTTGGAAGACGCCGGAATGGCCACGGTGACGGACGGCGAGTGGACGGTGGAGACCCAAATCAGTCTGCCGTCACTTCGTGATATCGTCGCCGAAGTACAAGCTGAAGACGCCAGTCGCATGGCCGAAGCTATTCTGATTAACAATGCCTATTGTGATGCGCTGGCGAATGTGACGCGTAAATCGTCACCGACCGCTGACTTGAGCGTGTCGCACAATGACGCGACGCTGGAGCATGTCGATCTTCATGCGCCGCTTGCCATGCGACGGCAGGAGCTTGCCCTGGAAGCAGCCTCGTCGATCTTGCAGCAAGATCCGCAAACCGCAGTCGTCATGCAGTTGGGCAGAGGATCGTTGGCCTTCAGCCGTCGATTGGCAGCCATGTCTCGCGAGACCGGCGCGCAGCTGATTGTGGCTGAGCCGCGCGAAGCGGTACGACGGATGCTCGAACTGGAGTTCGAAGGTCAGGTCGACGTGGTTGTTGTAGCCCCTGCAGACCTCAGCAAGCTTCCCCCTGTCGATCTGGTGGTGGCAGCGGATGCTGGGGGGGCTCGCTTGATCTCCGAAGACGGAGAGATCCACGCTTTCCTCAAGCGCTCCTGTGAGCATGGTGTAAGGCTCATCCTCGTCGATCTCGCACCATCTGTCTTCCAAGACTTCGTCTATGGTCAGCGCCGCAACTGGCTGTCAGGCCATCACTCGGCAACTCTGCCGGTGGGACGGATCGGTACGGCGACCGAAACACAAAAGCTCCTGGAGGGGCTGGGGTTTCATGATGTGACGGTGAAGGAAGGCAGTTATCCTGAAGGCCCGCTGATCATCGCCTCAACCGGGCGTAAAGCCACTCCAGGCGCCGAACAACATCTAGATGATTGTGTAGCGATTGTGATCGCGGAGAGGCCCGGCGCTGTCCGACTGGCCAATAGTGAGGTCCCTGTTTTCGATACGAAAGCCTTCAAGGCTGCTATTGCTGCGATCTGCTTGGAATCTGATACGAGAAGGAGACGGATCATCTATGGGGCGGCGACTGGGGCTGAGCCCGGTGATGGCGCGGTCGAACGTCTCGTCGATCGCCTCGATCATTTCCGTACGCTGGTTGAGGAGTTGAAGTCTGCGCCTGCCGCTTCCGAAAGAGCGCCGCAATTGTTTATTGTCGCTCCAGGGGGCTCGCCTCTCGCCGGACCACGCGCTGACGCAGCAAACTCTGGACTTTGGAGCCTTGGCCGTGTGATCCAGAACGAGTATCCAGACCTTGAAGCTCATCTTCTTGATACCGACGGTGTGCTCGACGACCAGTTGCTGATCACCATCAGCGCATTGGCAGCGCTCGATCAGCCAAACCGTGAGTGGCTGGTGGATGCCACGGGCGTGAGAGAGCTCAGGGTTGCACCGGGCGCGCATGATCGATCGCTCGTCGCGACAAGTAAATATCGATCAGCCGCCATTGCCCAACGGACAGACGGGCGGATTGATAGCATCACCTGGCAGGCAAGCCAGCCGCCTCAGCCGCAGGCACAAGAGGTGGTTGTCGAGGTCCATGCGACCGGGCTTAACTACCGAGATGTCATGTGGGCCATGGGTGTTCTTCCCGAAGAAGCGCTTGAAGATGGTTTCGCTGGTCCGACAATCGGCATGGAGTTTGCCGGTCGCGTTCTTGCGGTGGGAGAAGGCGTGAGTGACCTTTCTGCCGGCGACCACGTCATGGGGATCGGTCCTGCAGCCTTCGCTACGCATGTGCGCGTGCACCACGATGGGATGTCTAAGATCCCTGCCGATTTCGATCTGGCCGCCGCCGCAACGGTTCCGGTGGCGTTTTTGACCGCGTACTACGCGATGATCCATCTGGGCAGGATACAGGCGGGGGAAACCATCCTCATTCATGGCGCGGCCGGTGGCGTTGGGCTTGCTGCTCTGCAGCTGGCAAAGCTGAAGGGTGCCACAATTATCGCGACGGCTGGCACAGTGGAGAAGCGCCAGCTTCTGAAGCTGCTTGGCGCCGATCACGTCTTCGATTCCCGTTCCCTTGATTTTGTCGCCGACGTCCTGGGTGTGACGAAGGGGCAGGGGGTGGATCTGGTTCTCAATTCGCTGTTTTCGGAAGCGATGGAGCGCAGTATTGAGCTGCTGAAACCCTTTGGTCGGTTCCTTGAACTGGGTAAGCGCGACTACTACTCCGATCGGAAGGTCGGGCTGCGTCCTTTTCGGCGCAATATCAGCTATTATGGCATTGATGCCGATCAACTCCTCATCGGCGCACCCGCCGTGACCAAGTCCATTTTTGCAGACATAGAACAGCTGTTTAAGCAGAAGACACTGAAGCCCCTGCCTCACCGCATCTTCCGGCATGAGGAGATTGCCGACGCGTTTAGACTGATGCAGCAATCGGGACAGGTCGGCAAGATCGTCGTTCGCCCTCCGATTCCCGGCAAGGATGCCGTTGCCCGCCGCAGCAACGCCCTTCTGCAACTCGATAGCCAGGGCGTGTTCCTGGTTGTGGGTGGCATTGGAGGCTTTGGGCTTGCTGCCGCCGAATGGCTGGTTGCTCGCGGTGCCCGGCATCTCGCCCTCTCGTCCCGTAAGGGAATTGCCGATGCTGACACAGGTGAGGCCATTGAGCGTTGGACGCGCAAGGGCGTCATGGTCTCCCTGCATGCGTGCGACGTGACCAACGAGGCGGCATTAGCCGGCTTGCTGCGACAATTGCGAGATGTTGCCCCAATCAGAGGGGTTGTCCATGCCGCAATGGTTCTGGACGATGCGCTGCTTGCAAACCTGACGACAGAGCGCAACAAAGCGGTGATTGAGGTCAAGGTAAAAGGTGCCGACCATCTGGACCGATTGACGCGTTCTGACAATCTTCAGCTGTTTTTGTTGTTCTCCTCAGCTACGACTATGGTCGGCAATCCCGGTCAGGCAAACTATGTTGCAGCCAACGGTTATCTGGAGGGGCTGGCGCGCGCGCGGCGAGCCAGCGGCTTGCCGGCGCTGGCAGTCGGTTTCGGCGCCATTGCCGACAAAGGCTATCTGGCGCGCAACGAAGATGTTGGAGAGCTGTTGTCAAAGCGGCTCGGCAAATCGGCTATGCAGGCGCGGGACGCACTCGCCCAGGTCGAACGCTATCTCCTGGAGGACACAGGATCGGTTGATGCGGCCACAGTGGTCATTGCTCAGCTCGATTGGCAGGCCTTAAGGCTGTTGCCGCTGTCCAAGACAGCTCTTTTGGAGATCGCCTATCGCTCTAACGGAGCGAGCGAGACATCAGACGGTGAGCGCAGCATCGATCTTGAACGATTGGTGCGTGAGACTTCGAAAGAAGAAGCGCAGCATGAGATCTCGAAGCTGATCGCAGCTGAAATTGCAACGCTGCTGCGCCTGCCCGAAGCTGATGTTGCCTTTGACCGGTCGTTGAAGGATTTGGGGCTCGACAGCCTGATGGGGATGGAGCTCGGTATGAGTCTGCAGGAAAAGACAGGCCATGATGTGCCGCTCAGCGGCATCGGTGATGAGACCACGGTGCGGGACGTTGTCAATCGGCTCTACGACAAGCTAGTTAAGCATGATTCCGACGTTGCAGAGGAACAAGAAAAGGCTGCTGTAGTCGAGGGGCTCGTTAAAAGCCACTCTGGCAACAGTGCCGGAAGGATTGCTGCCGAGTGAGTGCCAACGGCGAAGATAAGTTGAGCAAGGGCGGCCCCGAATGGAAGGGGCCACTGCTTGAGCGGCTGCGCCAAGCGAAATCAACCCCCGCAGAAGGCCGCACTGAGAGGCTGAGCCAGGAGCGCCGCGTTCACAATCCACCGCCACGGTTTGACGAGCTTCCCGAGTTTCAGCGCATTCAAGTTCAGCGCGACGTGTCCAAGCTGCTCGGCCTGGAAAATCCTTTCTATCGCTCCCATGATGGCGCTGCAGGGGCGACAACCAGCATAGCAGGACGCGATTTGGTTAATTTCGCGTCCTATGACTATCTTGGCCTCAATTCTGCGGCCGGAGTGAAGGACCAAGCTAAGGCGGCCGTCGATCATTACGGCATCTCGTCTTCTGCAAGCCGGGTCGTGGCAGGCGAGCGTCTGGCCCATAGCGCCCTCGAAAATCGTCTTGCTACTGTTTACGGTGTCGAGGCGGCCGTGAGTTTTGTCAGCGGTTATCTCACCAATGTCGCCGCGATCAGTTGCCTGATGGGACCGCAGGACATCGTCATCCATGACGAACTCGCCCACAACAGCATCCTTGCTGGTGTCAAAATGTCGGGCGCGACGCGCAGGTTCTTTCGTCACAATGACATTGCACATCTTGAGAGCATTTTGACGAGCTTGCCGCAGGGCGTTCGGCGGGTCCTGGTCGTGGTCGAAGGCATCTATTCCATGGACGGCGACACCGCTGATCTTCCCGCCCTTGTCGCGCTTCGCTCACGCTTCGGTTTTTGGCTGATGGTGGACGAAGCTCACGCACTGGGCGTGCTTGGACCGCACGGGCGCGGCAGCTTTGAACACTATAAGCTTGACGCGCGCGAGATCGACATCTGGATGGGCACGCTCTCAAAAACGACCGCAAGCTGCGGCGGTTACGTAGCCGGCAGCCAGGCGCTGATCGACATCCTGAAAGCCGATGCAGGCGGCTTCGTCTATAGCGTCGGGCTGGCACCAGCCCTTGCAGCGGCCGCCAGCGCGTCGCTGGATATTTTGGCGCAAGAACCAATAAGGTGTGAGCGGTTAAGGCACAACGGTCGCCATTTTCTAGAGTGTGCGCAGGCTGCCGGCCTGGATACCGGCCTCAGTCTCGGCTTCTCGGTGGTTCCGGTAATCGTCGGCGACTCGTTACGGGCCGTGAAACTGTCGAGCGACCTCCTGGACGAGGGAATCAACGCCCTACCCATTATCCATCCTGCCGTGCCGGAGGGATCGGCTCGGCTCAGGTTCTTTTTGACGGCCGATCATACACAAGATCAGATCGAGTACGCTGTGAGCAGGACCGCAGCCAAGCTGAAGAGCTTGGAAAGCCAGGGGTATGGCTTAGCCTCGCTGAACATGCCGCAGCTGATCAAGGACATGGCCGCCCCCACGCGTGACGAAAACGCCTAGGTGCGCAAATGCATGTGATCATCACCGGCGGATCAAGTGGGATAGGATTGGAGATCGCGCGAAACTACGCGTGCAGGGGAGCGCGTGTGACCCTCATGGCACGCGATAGGCAGCGATTGGATTTGGCCCGCGCCACACTACTCCAAGAACCGAACGTCGCAACGGAGAACCTACACGTCGTTTCGGTCGACGTGACGCGCATGCAGGAGGTGGTCAAGGCTTTTGAAACGGCCGTGGAGGTTAACGGACCATGTGATGTCCTGGTCGCTGCCGCCGGCGAGGTCGAGGTGGCGATGTTTAAGGATATGGCTGCGGAAATCTTCGATAGCCAGATCGCCACGAATATCACTGGGACTGTCAATACAGTGCGTGCCTGCTATGGCGCGATGCAGGCGCGGGGCGAGGGGAAGATCATGGTCATTGCCTCGGCGGCCGCCCTAATCGGGATCCCCGGCTATACCGCGTATTGTGCATCGAAGTCCGCGCTGACGGGCTTTGCCGAGGCGCTCGCGGCAGAAGCCAAGGGAAGCGGGATCGAGGTGATGATCTCATACCCACCAGATACCGCCACGCCACAATATGCCCGCGAACGTATTCAACGGTCCCCAGAGGCGTGGCTTCTAATCGGCCAACCGCGTGAACGTCCGGCATCGGAAGTCGCTCGGAAGATCGTGCATGCCATAGGTTCCGGGACCGGCAAGCACATGTTCGGAACACGGCTGAGGTTTTTGCATCTGTTCGGCCCTCTGATCAAACCCATAGTGTATTGCTGGTTCCATTGGCGTTTGCGAGGGATAGCGGCGGGGTCAGGGCCTGCTGATCCTATTGCAGAAAACGACAAGCCGAAGGTCAAGACATCGGGGGCGGTTGGCGGTGGACCTTTATAACCAACTCGTTCTGCTGGTGTGCGCAGGTTTTGTGCTGTCATCTTTGTTCGTCTTCATCACGGACCGGTTCGCTATGCCACGCCAGGTGTTTCGAGACAGCCTGCCGGACAGGACGCTGTCGTCGCGCCTAACTGATGCTACAGCGCGACTAATTGTCGTTGCCCTGATATACCTAGCCTTCTTTGCAATCTCTTGGCGGCCCTACTATTCCACCCAGGCAACGATCAGCTTCTTCGTCATATTTACCGGGATCTCCAGAGCAAAGTTCGCCTTCATCCGCGAACCACTCGTCTTCTCCGACATCGCTCTGGTTGCGGATGTCTTCAAGTATAAAGACATATTTTATGCCACGCGGCTGAACGTGTTGTTCTGGACGGTAGCCCTCTCTTACGTGTTCGGCGCAAGCGGACTGTATATGTGGCTTGAACCCACTCTGCTGCCTGAGAAGGGCGCAGTCTTCTGGATCGTCGCCATCATTGGCTTTGCCCTGGCCCCTTGGCTTCTGCTCTTCAACAAGGCCATGAACGCGTGGATCTACAAAGTCACTTCAACGCTCGTGCGCAAGCCGCATGTGAAGAAGAGCACTGCCAGATTCGGAACCTTCACCTCCGTCATTCTTCACTTCATTCTTTGGCTCGGCCTGAGGCGGGACGAAGTGGTTCACCAGATCTCGGCCAAGGTTTCTGCAGCTCTTCATGACCTTTGGCTTCATTCCGAGCATCCAACGGCGCCCCTGATCGTCGTCTGGCAATCAGAGTCCTTCATTGACCTACGCCACTTCGGAGAAGATGTTCCGCTCCCGAACCTCGACCGCCTGAGACCGAAGGCGGTTCAATGGGGCCGGATGACGAATGTCTTCGAAGGTGGGTACACATTGCGTACGGAATTCGCGGTGTTGAGCGGACTACTTCCCGAGAACGTACACGTGGACGCAAGTTTCCCTTACCTCCGCGCTAGCCACTATAAAGATGTGGTGTGGCCGCAAAAGCTAAAGCGCGCCGGATGGCTAACGCACTTCATTCACCCTTACGAAAAAACCTTCTTCATGCGGCACAAGGCTATGCCTGAACTCGGCTTTGACGAGATGATGATGCTGGATGATTTCGATCATGATCCGAAGCGTGATGGCACCTACGTCAGCGATTGGACTCTTACCACGGCCGTTATGGAAAAAATCGAGCGGAGCCCTGAAAAGACGTTCATGTTTGTGGCCTCGATGGCAAACCATGGACCATGGGAGCCAAGCCGGTGCCCTGGCCTCACCGATCCCGTCGACATATACTCGCACCTGCTCCAGGAAGCGGACACCGCGCTGGGTCGCCTCACCGATCATCTGGAGACGCTCGATCGGCCGGTCTGGCTTCTATTTTACGGCGACCACGCACCGCTTTTGAAGAGCTTCGCCGACCCGTTCCCCGATCCAAGAACCGACTACCTGATCGTACCGCTAGGGCAGGCGAGACGGGCCAAGCATCAGTCGGTAGCAGCGCAGGAGGAAGCACCTTGGAATCTACTCGATCGGGTCCTTCATTTTGCGGGTCTGAAACAGGAGGTAAAGGCGTGAATCAGCAGCGCCCTGCCAGTGAACGAACTTTCCTGTTTCTGCAAGGGCCCTCGTCTCCCATCTTCGCTCTGATCACAGACGGACTTGAGGCCAGCGGAGCTCGCTGCTGGAGAATAAACCTTAACGTTGGCGATTGGATATTCTGGCGTAGAAAGGGTGGCGTCAACTACCGTGGCCGGTTCGAGAACTGGCGCGGCTACGTACGTCAGTTTTTAGCCAAAAAGAAGATCACGGACGTTATCGTTCTGGGGGAGGAGCGACCGTACCACAAGGTGGCTATCGAAGAGGCAAGGAAGCTCGGGGCGCTCATCTACGTTGTAGAAATGGGTTATCTGCGGCCGGATTGGGTCACGATCGAACGCGATGGCATGTCATCCAACTCCCATTTTCCCAGAGATCCTGCGCAGATACTAGAGGCTGCACGTGGGCTGCCCGAGCCAGATTGGGCGCCGCGATACACGCAGAGCTTCTTCGCCGAAGCTGCGCTAGATCTCGTTTACAATCTACCGAACGTCTTCCTCAGTTTCCTATTTCCGCACTACCGCCGGCATGCTCTCTATCATCCGCTGGCCGAATATGCCGGTTGGTTGAAGCGCTTGAGCCAAGGCCGAAGGCGATCAAAGGAGGCGCACGAGGTGATCGGCCGTCTCATCCGCAGCGGCAAGCCATTTTTTGTTTACCCGCTCCAACTGGAGACCGACTATCAGCTCCGCGCGCACTCACCTTTTGGAAGCCAACGCGAAGCGATCGAGCTCATCCTGCAGTCTTTCGCGCGTGGGGCCCAGCCTGAGGCTTGGCTTCTTGTGAAGATACATCCTCTCGACAACGGTCTGACCGACTGGTTTGCAGTCGTGAACGACATTGCAACGCGGATGGGCATTTGTCAGCGCGTTTCCGTCATCGATGGGGGGAACCTTGAGGAAGCCGTGGCATCTGGCCAGGGAGTGGTGACGGTCAATTCCACCGCGGCGCTATCCGCCCTGCGCGTTGGAAAGCCGGTGGCTGCGGTCGGCAGCGCGATTTATCGGGTGGAAGGACTTTGTGCGGGAAGCGACTTGGACGGTTTCTGGGCAACCCCCATGCTTCCGAAGCGGGAGCTGGCACACGCCTTCTTCCGCCTGCTTGCATCCAGCATACAGGTGAGGGGGAACTTCTACTCCATCGCAGGATCGCAAGCCGCCGCAGAGGCGATTACCGCAAAACTGCTGGGAGATGCCAAGAACGGGGCCAACTGGTGACCCGGGGGCGCTGAGTAGTCTCTCCCCCTAAGCCATGCGACATCATCGGTGTGCGGCCGATCGGCGAGTTCCTGGGCTGAGCTTCCAGAAGCCGCAGTTCCTCCCGGCCCAGGGGGTGGACTAGCTCCGTTCCAAGCATTGGACCGTTCTCGCATAGGTCTCCGGGCCGCGCCCTCGGAGGGTTGACGATGCAAAAGAAGGAAACGTCACTCGAACGCCTCTGGCGCGACATATCTCGCATCTCCCATGGCGATGCCAGATAATACAGAGGATGCTCGCAGCGACGGCATGGAACGGAGACGGCGGCTCATAAATCCTCAAGTTGCCAAGGCGGCCTCTTCACGAAGAGCCAGGAGACCGTTACAATGCAGGGCGAGACGCGGGCTTCTTTACAAGCATCCAGCTTCAGACTGAGCCCTCGTCTTTTCGCAAAACTGCAGGCATCATCGTGGATGTCGAGGAAGGTGCCGGAGCTTGAATGTCTATAGATGCCCAAAGGCGGTCCTACTTCCTTGAGACGCACCTTCGCGTGGTCGCAGCATTGCTCGTCAGGGAGATGTCAGCGCGGTTCGGCAACAAGCCGGGGGGTTATGTCTGGGCACTACTGGACCCTGCCGCGCACATCGCCTTTCTCTCGGTGATCTTCATGGCGATCGCAAGAGCACCCGCTCTGGGGAGCAGTTTCGCCTTGTTCTTTGCCAGCGGGTATCTCGCATTCCAGTTCTTTCAGTCTGCGAGCGGCTACGTGGGCGCTGCCGTAACAGCCAACAAGACATTGCTCAATTATCCCAATGTCGCGCCGATCGACGCGGTGCTGGCGCGGGCCTTGCTGCAGTACCTGACCACTGCCGTGGTCGCCGTAATTGTTCTTTCGATGATATTGTTGACCGTCTCCATGTGGGTCGACTTTGATTGGCTTCTCCTTCTCCATGCCTCCCTGTTGGCGGCGACAATGGCTTTGGGAGTTGGGCTGGCCAACAATGTCCTGTTTCGCAGGTTTCCGTTCTACCAACAGATCTTCGGTATGGTGACGCGGCCGCTGTTTCTGATCTCCGGCGTCTTCTTTCTTCCGGATGCCCTGCCTCATCCGATCCGTGAACTGGTACTACTCAATCCGCTGGCCCATATCATCATCCTGTTCAGAATGGGTATTTACCCCGAATACCGCGGCATAGGGTTGGACATGAGTTTCGTGCAATGGTGCGTTTTTTGCATGCTTTTCCTGGGTCTCACGGTTTTCACGTTCGGCCGGAGGGTCTTGCGCGGCAATGATTGAGCTGGAGTCAGCCACCAAGTACATCCGCACCAAGGCAGGCAAAAGGCCGATATTGGACGATGTTAGCCTTATATTCAGCCGCGGGAAGAGCATCGCCCTTCTCGGGCGCAACGGAGCTGGGAAGTCAACGCTGCTTCAGATCCTGGCCGGCACACTTGAGCTTGATCGGGGCCGCGTCATACGACGGGCGAAGGTGTCTTGGCCGCTCGGTTTTCAGGGCAGCTTCCAACCCAGTCTCACAGGCGAGCAAAATGTGCGGTTCGTCGCCAGAATCTATGGTGTCGACACGGAGCAGCTGTGCGACTACGTGGACAACTTTGCAGAACTGGGGGAGTTCTTCAGAGAACCGGTCAAAGTCTATTCCTCCGGTATGAAAGCACGCCTCGCTTTCGGAATAAGCATGGGAGTGAACTTCGATTACTACCTGGTGGACGAGATCACAGCAGTGGGCGATAGCAACTTCAAACGAAAATGCAGGGATGTTTTTCGGGATCGGCTGTCAGCGTCGGACGTGATCATGGTGTCTCACAGCACCAGCACCCTGAGGGAACACTGCGATTGCGGGGTGGTTCTTGAGGATGGCCAGCTCACCTTCTTCGATGATATAGAGGATGCCATTAGAGTTCATGATCTCAACATGAAAAGGCGCTAGGTTTAATGATTTATGGCTCACCAATAAAGCAGGCGGCGAAAACAAGCCCGGCCTCGCAGGGTTCTACCGCAAAGTCACCGAGCCTTCGCCTTCTGCAGGAGCTTTTGGAACCGCAGGTCACACCGGTTGACCGGTCGGCTCCAACGGACGAGCCGCAGATTCTTGTACCGCAAAAAAGGCTGCGCTTTCGGCACAAGTTGCTGGTGGCGACGTGCGCCCTTGTAGTGGCAGTTCCGACCATTGCCACCGGAACCTACATGGCTTTCTTCGCCGCCGATCAATACCACAGCACCGCCTCCTTTTCGGTCAGAAGTATGGACAGTGCGCAGGCCTCCGATATCCTCGGCGTATTTACCCAAGCGTCTACCGGAAGCACCTCGTCCGATTCCTATGTGCTTCTGGACTATATCCGCAGCGAGAAAATGGTGCAGAGGCTTGAAACGCAGTTCGACCTCGATGCCGTTTTCGGTCGAAGAGGATTGGACTTTTTCTACGGCCTGGCGGGCAACCTGCCAATTGAGGAGAAGGTAGAATATTGGCGAAACATGGTCGATGTGAGCTTCGATCATACGTCGGGCATTCTTAACCTCGAGGTCAAGGCCTTCACGCCTGAAGACGCTCGTGCGGTTGCCGGGTTCGTCGTGCAAGAAAGTGAGAAGGTGATTAACGATCTTTCGCTGAGCGCTCGAAACGAGGTACTGGCTGCGTCGCAGCAAGAAGTGGAGCTGGCGGAGGAGAGGTTGGCTCGAGCGCGGGCGGCCTTGCAGAACTTTCGGGCGGTCTCCCAGGAAGCCGATCCTATCGAGGGCGCTAAACTGGCGGCACAGCTGATTGCGACGCTTGAGCAAAGGCTTGTTCAGCTGCAGACAGAGCTGCAGACCGCGCTCAATCAAATGGGTGAAGACACGCCACGAATCCGGGTCATGCGCTCAGAGATTGAGAGCTTAGAGGCGCAGATTGAGGCGGAGAGGCAACGTTTTGGCGCCGGACCTGCGGCGAAGGGGTCGCGAAACGGCCCAGCCTCGTCAGGGGTCGCTGGCCGGATCCAGCGCTACGACGTCCTTGAGACCGAGCGAGAGTTCGCGGAACGCACGTACACATCGGCTTTGACAAGTCTGGAACGAGCAAGAATGGATGTCTCGGGAAGGCAGCGTTATCTGGCTGTCTTCATAGAGCCCACCTTGTCCGAGCTATCGCAGTACCCCTCGCGGATATGGAACACGATCCTTGTGTTCATCGCGTGTGTCTTCACGTGGAGTTTAGGTGCGATGGCATACTACAATATACGAGACCGAAACTAAATGCTGACTGCACGTAGCGCGAGTGATGCTGAGGCAGGGTTTCAAGAGGCGAGCTCCTTCGATGATATTCGAGGCAAGAGTGTCTTCGCCTTTCATATCCACCACTGGAAACGGCCGATCTTAGAAGCCTATTTCCCAGAAGTTCGTTTCCGCTATCTGCCTTTCTACCTGTCAGACGCTGAGTTCCGCAAGGTTTGGGTTTCTCAGGTCAAAGATCCGGAGAATTCCGCGTTCCTGGCCTGGGGCATCAATCTCCCGGAAGAGGCCCACCGTCTGGCGCAGAAAGCTTCGATTCCCGTATATCACATGGAGGACGGCTTTCTGAGGTCGTTGAACCCTCACGCCAGCAGGAGCCCGCCATTCTCGCTATCGATTGATTCCAGGGTGCCTTACTTCGATTGCAGTGCTGCCTCGGATCTCGAAATTCTTCTGCAGACATATCCGTTTGACCGTGATGGAGCCTTGATGCGACGCGCCGCAGAGGGGATTGCAGCGCTGCTTGAATTCAGAATCAGCAAGTACAACGGACCGAAAGGCGGAGCCGCCAAGAGCGATGTGCGGAATGATAAACCGAGAATTCTTGTCTTAGGCCAGGTGGAAGACGATGCTTCCATCAAAAAGGGCTGCCTGACACCCGTGACGAACAATGACCTCGTCAGACTTGCAGCAGAGGAGAACAAGGGCGCGGAAGTCATATACAAACCCCACCCGGACGTCCTGAGCGGGGTGCGTAGGGGGCTCTCTGATCCTTCCGAGGTTGAAAACATCTGCGAGGTCATGCGTGACGCTGTGGCCCTTCCTGATGCTCTGGAAGGGGTGGACCATGTTTATACAATCACATCGCTAGCAGGTTTTGAGGCGCTTCTGCGCGGTATTCGAGTTACGGTAATAGGCTGTCCCTTTTACGCAGGATGGGGGCTGACTGATGATCGCCAGCTGAACCTGAGAAGGCAGAGAAAGCTTACATTGCATGAGCTTTTCGCCGGTGCTTATCTGCTGTATCCACGATACTTCAACCCCGTGACAGGTCATCCGTCTGCGTTCGAGGAATGCCTGGGAATGATCAGTGCATGGCAGGGGATGGGGATGCCACCGTCATCCATCGTTTCCGCCCAACCGACGGATACAGTTAAGTTCGCGCCTTGGGGAGCGTACGGTGTTCTGGGTTGGCGCCATCTTTTGACCCTCCCCCTATCAAAGATCATTGCGCATATCGGTGATCAGTCCGATGTGGAGGCCTACAAACGGAACCCTGTCCACTTCTTCCGCGAGCTGTCGGATCCCAGGTATCGCCGGATCGGGAAGATGCTTTATCCATGGGAACCATGAAGTGAGGTCAAGCTAAGGCACCCTGAGAACCGCTGAAGCGCCCTGAAATGCTCCAAGGTTTTTTTGGTGGGGTAGCAACCGCCTTCGTCCAATGCCTCGCTAAGGTTTTGGTCCATTGGAGCGTTAGAGCGTGAAACCAGCATGCAGATAGACTGGACACCGATACAGGCGCACTGGGACTGGGCTGGGCACATCCTTGAGGCGGCAGTGATGGCTGCCGTCGTCGCCCTCCTTCTGCGACCTTTGGTTCGATGGCAGCATTCGATCATCATAGGATTTGCCTTTGCCGCGGGACACTTCCATGGCCGGGAAAAGCGCGATTACGAGGTGGCGGTCCAGATGCCGCCACCTCATCTTGAGGGTTATTATTTCTGGCAATGGTCCTGGGACCAGTCGACCGATTTCTGGCCGACTGCGGCAGTCTGCCTGTTGGCCATACTGATCGCCAGTCGCAACAGGTAACCTTCATTCGGCTGGTGATGGTGATATGGTAATCGCTCCGGCAGATAACGAGCCCAGAGCTGGCTCGGAAAATCTACACATCGCGAGAAACTCGGTCCATCGAAGCCATGGATCAAACAGCTAACCGCGACTTGCTCTCCCGCCGGCTAGAAGCCTGATAGCATCAACAATGGCAATAGGGCTTCCGTCGTCGGGATTGAAGTATCTGGGATAAGCGACGTAACTGCCGGCGAACAATTCCATTAGGCTCAACCTGCGCCGACGTCGATCGATCCTCATGCGGTCGTTGGTCAGTCCCCAGCCAGCATAAAAGGGGGCGCCAAGGCAGGTGACCGGCTTGCCGCGCAGCAGGGCCTCGAAGCCGAGCAGGGACGTGTTCACATAAACCAAAGAGCACGCCTCAATGGCCGTGTGCGCTGCGATATCGCCGTCGAGTACGATGACGTCGTGGCAGGCCTGTGAGGACAAAAGCTCGTCCACCTGCAGATCAATACGCGTGGCGGGATGAGGCTTGTAGTAGATCGTGGCTTGCGGGTGGTCTGCTATGGCTGTGGACAACAGATCTGCATTGCACAATGGGCGTCGTCCGCCGTACCTCAACGAGGCGTCGCCCGGCACCTGCCCGACGACTAGGATGCGCTCACTAGCAAGGCTACCGACGTCAATGGTCCGATCTCCCGCTAGATTATACTTGTTCACGTTGTAAACTCTGAGCAGGCTCAGAGCCTTTTCTGCATTTGCCATAAGTTCCTGGTCATTTTCGAAATCGTGCGTCTCCAGAATAACTTCGAGGTCGGAGGGCCGGTGACAGTCGAAATGGAGAGCCCGCGAATCGACAAGAATCGAAACCGGAGCCGCGCCGAGCGAGCCGAGGCCGACAGAGCGAATGAAACCATCCTCCACGTGATAGAATGACAGCCCTAGCGCCTTGCACAGTATCCTCAGCGCCGCCGGATACTTCTTCCCCCAGACGTAAACATGGGGTCTCAGGAAAAGTAGGCGAAGCAGCGACGAAGAAAGAAACAGCTCCACAGGCCGTCGGCTGACAAAGTGGTGTTGGTAGCCAGGGAACCAACGGGGTATATGGCTCCGCCAGGGCAAGAAACCAACAAAGACCGCATTTTGCACCGCAGCATCCTCTTCTTGTGAACTGATGGCACTTCTACCCTAGCTTTGCCGACAGCTTAGAGACTACCTTTTTCAACCAATTCGACTTGCCGCTTTTGTGGAGACGACGAGCTATCGCCGGATCGCCGATCTCTGACAGCAGGTAGGTATATAAATTTTGCGATATGTCAGCCGGACTTGTTTTCGCGGATGAATGTCGAGCGGGATTTTGTGCGAGCTCAATCGCTTCCTGTATGAGGAGGGCTATAGTCTCACGAGGATTTGCGATGTGCTCTTCATACCATTCTCGGCTGCAGATGGGACTTGGCATATCGAGATCCAGCCCCTCAAAGCTGCGGAGAAGCCCCGAGCCGAAAAAGTAAGACATGCCATAGTCGTCATGAGCGCCGAAATCCGATATCAGGGTTGTAGGAATCCCCGCATTCAAGGCTTCTGCGGCAACCGTCGAGTTTATCGTAAGGCAGTGGGACGCTGCTTCCAACAAAGACGCTACCGGCCGGTAGGTGAACTCGATTGACGTAGGCGTTCGACCCCGACGCTTCAGCGCACGTAAAACAGCATCCTCAATTGAGAGTTCTGATCTATGTAACGAAATTGTGCCAGGCGCCGCTCTCGGTTTGATGAAAAATTGTCTTGTTCCACATCGATCCGCAAGAGCAACTAGCTGTTCGCCAAGGTAGAGCCGTTCCAGGCGGCTGCTCGGGATCACGCTCTGTTCGAAGAACACGACGGTTCCCGGCTCGGTATAATCGGTGCGAACGATTTTCCGCAGCAGGGGCGCTACACCAAAAAGCCTAGCGTTTGAGCTGTCAAAATCGTACGCGGAGCACATTGTTCGATAGGCGGCCACATCACGCCTGCAGTTCAACCATAGCAAGTCGCACCATGCCCGCGTAGTAAAACTGTCATACATGTGTCGAAGCAGGAGGCCAGGGAACAGCGCTACGACGACCGGGCGCTGCCCACGGAATTCAGTCATGAGAAGGCGTAGCTGTCGAACAGATGTGCCATCCAGGCTCGCAACAATGATGTCGTAACCTGCGATCGTCTCCAAAGAGCCGCGACCAGAAAGCCTTATCGTCGGTGACCAGACATTACCCGAGGTGCCAGGGACGCTGCTTATTCCACTCGCGTTTCGCCCGCCTACCCCAGCGTAGTCAACCGTACAGCCAGCTCGTTTGAAGTGCTCACCCACAAGCAACGCTGCGTTCTGGAATGAATCAAAGGAGGCTAGAACTAAACAACGCATTCTAAGGTCTAGCTATAAGATGCCGCGCGATGAGGACCTCGCTCAGTTCACGCAACGCACCTCGCCCTCCAGATCTTTGCAAGACCAGCGCCGCTACTGCTTTGGCTTGAGGATGCGCATCAGCGGGTACAACAGCCAAACCGCACTTTTCCAAGCATTCTATGTCGTTGATATCATTGCCAACATAGCAGATCTCGTTCCAATTGATCTGCTTATTCTGTCTCCAAGTATCAAGAGCGGCCAGCTTATCCAAAACATGATGCTGAACTTCCATCTTGAGCTTCTTGGCGCGGGCAGCAACGACCTTGTTCTGTTCTCTAGATAAGACGAGCAGCTCAAGCCCTTGCTCACGAAGCAGTTCTATGCCCATCCCATCGCTGCGGCTACACGACACCCCCTCTGTGCCGTCGGCAAACTGGATCAACAAATCGTCGGTATGGACCCCATCAAAATCAGTTACCAATGCCTTGATTGAGTGCTTCAGTTTCGCAGTGACGTTAGCCGATGAAAAGACACTCGAGGCGATCGCCTCGGCTAACCTCCAGTCCTCTTCAGTGTCAATCTCGATCGGAGGCGCGGCACACTCGACAATTCGGGTCTTTCCGCAGAATCTGGTTCCGCTTGCGAGGAAGGCATCTGTCTTCATTGCGTATATCGCACCGGTCTCCCTGTAACGCGGCTGCATGTCTTGCCGACGCAACCGCGGCAGTCGGTGATCATGCGTCACACCAGTGGCATATCCGTGCTCATCCATAGCCCAGATAAAGCCGTGGTCTTCCACAACAGAGAATGCCGCCTGCGTATCGCCTTCGATCAATGCCGCATGAACTCTTACAATGTCCTCAGCGCTTGTGAAAGGCGACGTACACTGCAGGAAGATGACAACATCAGGCAAGCCCGCCTTTAGATCGGAACGCATCCATTCAAGAGCGTGGACTATTGCCGATTCCGAACTTGCGGTTCCAGTTGAGATGTCATCGGGCCTTGGTATGCCTACCGCACCGTATTTCAAGGCAACGTCCAATATCTCCGCAGAATCCGAAGATACATAGACTTCATCAACGCAGGCAGCAGCCTTAGCAGCGAGAACGCTTCGCCCGACGAGGGGAATACCATTGAACGGCTTTACATTTTTCCGAGGGAGACCAACAGACCCCCCTCGCGCAGGTATGATGGCAACAACTTTCATCAGGTTCCACTACGGAGATGCGCCCCATGCACCTCTTCGCGCCATTTTAGCTTGCTACGCTGAACAAGCTCGACGTCGAGCATTTCCTGCTCCTTATAAGAAATCGCCGCACGCACATTTTTCAGGTCACGGCAGAGCCGACGCATCCCGTCCGGCTCCAGGCTTGCGGCGTGATCCGTGCCTTTCCATGTCCGGTCGAGCGTAAAATGCCGCTCGATGTACTGGAATTCGCCCTTGCCAAAAATATTACGACCAATCACGCCCGCGGTCATTGCAGCGATGTCGGCAGCTATGCCCAAGTGGTGACCAGAAAAGCCGATGGACTTTACGCGATCACCATATCGTTCCTGCAAGCGATTGATCTCAAGGACGCAGATATCATCGAATGCAACGGGATAGCCCGACGTGCATGCGTAAAGAACCAAGTCCTTCGACCGCCCGCGCTCTTCGTAGAACGTCACGAGACGATCGGTTTCTTCGTGCGTTGTCATTCCGGTTGAAACGTGAATTTCACCATCGTAGTTTTTGCACAAGAAATCTTGAAGCAGATAGTGCTGATTGGTCGCTGACGGCAGCTTAATCAAGTTCGGCTTTAGTGTGGCTATCTCTTGTGCGGAGGTCAAATCCCAGACGGACGTCGAATACTCTATTCCCATCGATCTGCATTCTTCCTGCAGCTCCTTATGCTGGCCAACAGAAAACTCGAGAAACTCTCTATGCGCCCCATAGGTGGGGCCATAGGCATTGGCAGGCACCGGGTGGGGCTTATTGTACTCTTCCTGCGTGAGAAGTTCACGATTATGCCGTTTTTGAAACTTTGCCACGTGTGCTCCGCACACTTTGGCAGCCACCCGTATGAGCTCCTTTGCGACGTCCATGTTACCCATATGATTGCAGCCAATCTCTGCGATTACACGGATTTCTTCGTTGTTGCTCATGCCAGCATCCTGTTCTCAGTTATAACATCATCCATCGCGATAGCCTGACGGTTACAGCCTCGTGGAAGGGGGCGCAAGTCGAAATTGGTAGGTTTTTGGCACAGTCCGCCGGGCCGGACAACGCTGATTTGGTGGCCGACAGTATTGTGACCGTTGAATCGGGCCAAGCATCAATTAAGCGTCAAGCGTCGGATACCATCATCCAACTCATAGATGGCGCAGACGATGTGGTACAAAGAGCTTGCAGGTGAGGGTTCATCTACAAGAATACCAGTTTCATTCATTTTATCGTGCCACAGCCCGGGCTTATTGACCGAAAAAAATGCTTTAAGTGCGTCACAGGCGCGCAACGCAGATATGATATATCTACTTCGTTCTTTTGGGTCTTCCGCAAGTAGTGCCAACGAGATAGCGCCCTTGAGCCACTCGGCTTGTGGCCATAGCCGGGCCATGGGATCTGCTACTGAGAAATCATCCAAAACCGACATCACCGCCACCTGTCTCCTCGAGCAAATTCCGTATGTTTCTCCGAATTCAAATAAACGGTGAGCAGCTGCAAGCCCTTTGTGATGGTCACGTCGTTGTCCCCATTTCGCGAGGAGCCAGGCCCACTCAAACTGATGGCCCGGTTCTATAATCTTGCCTTTCGGACCCGCAAGGGGAGCCCAACTCAGGTCGAAAAACTCTCGCAAAGCTCCGGTTTCAGCGTCGATGAATCGTGTCAGACAAAGATGTGCGAGCTCGTCCGAAAACGTGCGCCACATTTCACCGTCAAAACCTGGCGATATTTCACAGGCTAGACTTGCTTCAAACAAATGCATGTGTGGATTCGAGCGAAGCGGCGTTCTGTATGGAATGGCTTCATGAAAGCCTCCATCTTCATGCCGGTGGCGCTGTCGTAAAAGCCGCAACATGTCTCTTGCACGTCTGCTCATTTCTTCTGAATGAGTGGGAAACGATTTGGCGACATAAGCGAAAGCTAGAATGGCAAAGGCTTGATTGTACAGATCAAAGCTTGGGTCTACGAGTTCGCCATTCCGGTTGGAAACTGCACCGTAGTAGCCGCTCTGCGTCAGAAAACTGCGGTCAAATTCTTCTATCCCTTTGAAGACCGCAGTTGCCCAGTCGCCCTGCCAGCCGTTCAAGCCAGCATTGGCGAAACAATAAATCTGCCGCGGGAAGACTCGTGCACGCGTAGGCTCTTCAGTCGGATGTCCGTCCTCTGAAATTGCTTCCGCAAAACAGCCTACTCCGGACCTGAAGCCGGTCTGCAACCAAAGTGGTAAAGCCTTCTCGTGAAGCCAAAGCCCCAGTGATTTGGATTCCTCCACCAACGTACCAATCATAATGAACTCACTGTGCTTTTTGATGCCAATAGGACTTAAATTGCGCCGGCTTTGCCGGAGACCATTTGTTTAATTTATGCGGCGAGGGCTGGCACGTCCAGCATGGCGTAGTAGCGTTCTTCGGCCTCGGCGGGCGGGAGTTTCCGATGGGCTCCAGAAGGCGGCGGTTGTAGAACCAGTCGACACATTCGAGGGTGGGGACTCCGCGGCTTCCAAGTTGCGCCATGATCCTCGCCGATGGATGACCTCGGCCTTGTAAAGGCCATTGATCGTTTCGGCGAGAGCGTTGTGGTAACCGTCGCCGACGCTTCCGACGGAAGGCTCTATGCCCGCCTCGGCCGTCCTTCGGAATAGTGGATGGACACATTCAAACGGTCGTCGCAACACCAACGGATTGGAGGTTGCAATGGCGGTCCAGATGCGTGCATCAGACAGATGCACACGAGAGAAAGTGCGCTCCCAGGACGTCTGTCCGCATGGCAGCGTGAGGAGCGCGGCCTTTTCTGGCAAGCTATTGCCTTGGGGCGGTCAAGTGAGGAAGCAGCGTTGGATGCCGGAGCATCCGCCCCGCTCGGCCCACGCTGGTTTTGAGAGGCAGATGGAATGCCGCCAATACATATGGCGCCATGGGTGAAGCCGAGAACAGGCCGTCATCTTTCCTTCTCTGAACGCGAGAATTGCAATGGAGCTTGCCAGCACGCTGAGCTGCGCATCGACACCGGCTATTTGCTGAAGTCCTCGAACAATTTCTGGCGAGGCATTAAAATGACCCTGTTGCGACGACCGCTTGAACCTGCCCAATACTAGAGCAAGCGGTTCCAGCGCCTCATGGGCGACCACGGCATCACCTGCTCCATGAGCCGCTCTAGAATGTCTGGGACAACGCCGCAATGGAGAGTTTCTTCTAATCACTGAAAGCGGAGAGAACAGCACGAAAGGTTTATCGCACGAGGAACGACGCCAGAGCGGATGTGTCCGATTACATTGAACGCTTCTACAACCCGAAGCGGCGCCACTCGACACTGGGCTATCTCAGCCCCAATGACTTTCAAACCAAGGTGGGATTAGCTTAAAATCGTACCCGGTAAACCGGCAGCAGGCCAAAGGTCAGATTGGATGCCGTGCACGCGAAGGCGATTAGCCGGCCAGCTCGGCGAAAACCAGGCACTCCAAGGGTAGCGGTAGATCCGCATCCGAGACGTCAGATGAAGACAGAGCAGTGGCCGACATCCCTCACTGTCGAGCTAAACGGCGTATCTAAGCGTTATGCTCGCATCCGCTCCACTCGAGATGCCGCGTACTTCTTGATCGACTCTTGGGGTGGTGAGTGTGACGCGACCTATTGCAAGGCTGTGATACATTGCACGATGGCGTTGAAGGGCGAGATGAGGGATGACGTCGCATTGGACAGCTTTGTCCGCGCTGCCCGCTCATCTCGCATAAATGTTCAGACCGTCTCAGACGTGAGCCTTACCATCTTCGAGAGGGAACTAGAGCTTGCCTTGGGTCATTCGCTACGTGACGAAGCACTCGAGAGGGGGGAGGCCTCCACTCCTTTGATTTTCGGATGTTAGTCTTCGGCTATGGCCGACAGGGCGGAATCATGAAACGTTAATTTTTCTGATGCGTTGCGGCGCAAAATAGATTCAAGAGGGTGGAACAAGGAGTCCGCCCCATGAGCCTCAGCTTTCTCGAGCATATCAGTGACATTGAAGATCC
>JAEWDP010000123.1 GCA_023390055.1 Pseudomonadota bacterium
TTCTGTCATGGTGACGCCGGGTGAAGGGTGTCCAAGCCATTCGATCTCTCCGTATTTCTTGCAGAATACAAAGAATCTGATTGCCGCCCTTCACTCAACCCCCTCCCATTCTTGGACAGACACTAAGCAATCAACATGCAAGATTTTTTTGCACGCTAGATTACTTTTTTTCTGCGTCTTGTCCGGTGTATTTAAGTTACGGAAAACGCATCGGTAATTTTGGTATCGTCTATCCTTAGTGGCGACAGCGGCGGCGCCCATTTTTGACCAACGTCAACTTAACCAGGACAGTTCAAGCCTAAAACTATTCTGTCTTGCATTGCGCACGTCGATAGGCGCCCAAAGCGCTCCAGATACAGTCAGTTTCCGAATAGACCTACTGCTTGCGGAAGCTCAGCAGCACCATTCCTTATGGCATGACAAACCATCGCATGCCAGCTTGCGCCGCTTGATTGCGCGAAAGGACGACACCATAAATCGAATTGAAGTGCCCTCTTACAGTGAATTGTCTACACTCCGCCCGACCGGACATCGAGGAAAGCCACATTCAACATGCCGCACATCCAGATACTCCTCCTCTTCCTGTTGATTTTTTGTACCACCCCGGCTCTGGCCGAAGAGCGGACGACGACACAACAATCAGATCAGACGACAGCGGCCTTACCCGGGATCTTTTCATTGATTCCGGCGGATTCGATAACAAATCACGTTCTGCAGGGTCCAGCAGGTGGTACCGCATACACGGCAACGGCAGGGACGATCGATCTTTCCGGTCAAGACGGAAAGATCAAGGCAAAGCTTTTCTATACGGCCTACACCATGCGGGGAGCACAGCCGAATCGTCCACTGACATTTGCATTTAATGGGGGGCCAGGTGCAGCCTCCGCCTACCTGCATCTCGGGCTCCTCGGTCCGAAGGTGCTCGATTTTGGGCCTGAAGGTGATGACGGCAGCACGCCATTACTGAAAGACAATCCCGACAGTTGGTTGCGTTTTACCGACATCGTTCTCATCGACCCGGTAGGGACAGGTTGGAGCCGCGCAGCAAGCAGCAAAGACGCAGAGGCATTCTTTGGCGTAACCGAGGACGCCGAGAGCCTTGCCAAAATGATAGCCCTATATGTAAAAAGAAACGACCGCATCAGTTCACCAAAGTTTCTAATCGGTGAGAGTTACGGCGGCTTTCGAGCGGCCAAAGTCGCGGCGGCACTGAAAGACAATCAGGGACTGCTTATTTCCGGCATGATCATGGTATCGCCATTGATCGAAGGCCGTTTTGTATTCGGGCCAGATGATGATCCCTTGACGAATGCCCTATTGTTGCCTTCGCTTGCCGCAGCCGAATTGGAACGGAAGGGACGTTTCGAACCGGACGCTCTTGTCGCAGCCGAAGACTTTGCAATACGTGATTACCTTGTCGCACTAGCCGGCCCACCCCTTTTGGACGATTCCGCCTCATCACTTTATGAGAGGATCGCCGATCTCACCGGCCTACACGTAAAGGCGATCGCGCGCACAGGCGGTTTAATCTCCAGTATTTATGCCAAGCACACAGGCAAGGAAGGCAAGATTATCAGCCCGTATGACGCCAGCTACGTGAGTGCAGATCCCTATCCTGAAGCAGACTACGCGCGCCATAACGACCCGATCCTCGATGGTTTTACTCGTGCCTATGGTGGCGCTTTTGCCAGCTATGCATCAAAGGATCTTGGTTATGACAGCGAGTTGACCTACACGATGCTCAATCAGGACGTGAACCGGAGCTGGTCCTGGGGCAGAGGCCGAAATGAAGACGGTCGACTGCGTGCCAGTGCCGCCAATGATATCAGAGATCTCCTGTCCGTCATCCCGACCTTTCGACTGATGGTGGCCCATGGCTACAGCGATGCGATCACACCGTATGGGTTCAGTCGTTATGTTCTGGATCACCTGCCGCCAATGCTGGCGGACGGTCGAACGTCACTCAATCTCTATCGTGGGGGACATATGTTCTATACCGATCCGCCGCAACGACGTGCATTCTTCGACGACGCCGCAGACTTTTACGCCAGGACCACATCCCAGTGACAACAAATCGAAAGACGTCACCGGTGTCTCACATTAATCTTTAGCGCAGCCATGTACATAATCACTTCAACATCTTGATCTAGGCGCGTTCAAGTGCAATCGAGATCCCTTGGCCGACACCAATACACATCGTTGACAACGCTCTTTTGCCCTGGCGGATGGACAGTTCCAGTGCAGCAGTTCCCGTAATACGGGCACCCGACATACCCAGGGGATGACCAAGTGCAATTGCCCCGCCGTTCGGGTTCACATGGCTGGCATCTTCAGCAATGCCAAGTTGGCGCAATACGGCAATACCCTGACTGGCAAAGGCTTCATTGAGTTCAATGATATCGAAGTCGCTCGGAGACAAGCCAAGTCGGGCGCAAAGCTTCTTGGTTGCTGGCGCAGGGCCAATCCCCATGATACGCGGTGCAACTCCGGCTGTTGCGCCACCAAGAATGCGTGCGATTGGCGTGAGGCCATGTTTTCTTGCGGCATTCTGCGAGGCAATGACAAGGGCGGCTGCACCATCGTTGACACCGGATGCATTGCCAGCCGTGACTGTTCCACCATCTTTCTTGAACGGAGTACCCAGCTTGGCGAGAGCTTCAACCGTCGTTGCGCGCGGATGCTCGTCACGCTCAACGATGATCGGATCTCCCTTGCGCTGCGGCACGGTAACGGAGGTAATTTCGCGCGCCAGCCGGCCATTTTCCTGCGCTTCTGCAGCCTTGCTTTGGGAGCGCATCGCAAAGGCATCCTGGTCTTCTCGCGAGATGCCGAAATCCTCGGCGACATTTTCTCCAGTTTCCGGCATCGAATCGACGCCGTACTGCTTCTTCATCAACGGATTGACAAAGCGCCATCCAATCGTCGTATCGTAGATTTCGGCATGACGCGAGAACGCCGACCCTGCCTTCGGCATCACGAAGGGGGCACGGCTCATGCTTTCGACCCCACCCGCAACGATGAGTTCCGCCTCACCTGCCTTGATTGCACGTGCTGCAGCAATCACCGCGTCCATACCGGATCCGCAGAGCCGATTAATGGTCGTTCCAGTCACGGAACCCGGGAAACCCGCCAGGAGAAGCGACATACGAGCGACATTACGATTGTCTTCTCCTGCCTGGTTGGCGCAACCAAAGATGACATCGTCCACCGCTTCCCAATCCACGGCAGCATTCCGTTCCATCAGTGATCGCAAGGGAATCGCGCCCAGATCGTCGGCCCGTACGGAGGAAAGCCCCCCACCAAAACGGCCAATTGGCGTGCGGATATAATCGCAGATATAGGCTTCGCTCATAACGTCCTCTTCAAAGTTTTGGTACAACGAGATCCGCCACGGGCCCGTCAATATTGAGCGGTGCGCCGGTCATCGCCTGAAGTTCGTCAAGCGACATGTCCGCCAATTTCTCACGCAGCACGAAACCGCCGTCAACAATGTCAACAACGGCATGACTTGTGTAAACCCGCGTGATGCAGGCGACCCCGGTCAATGGGAACGTGCATTTATCGACAAGCTTCGGCTCGCCTTTCTTCGTGACGTGCTCGGTGATGACACAAACCCGCTTGGCACCGTGCACAAGGTCCATGGCGCCACCGACCGCGGGAACGCCCTTCGCACCAACACGCCAGTTGGCGAGGTCACCGTTTCTGGCCACTTGATATGCCCCAAGAATTGCGACGTCCAGATGGCCGCCACGCACCATGGCAAAGCTGTCGGCATGGTGAAAGAACGCAGCACCCTTCTTCAAGGTTACAGCCTTCTTTCCAGCATTGATCAGATCCCAGTCTTCTTCGCCAGCGGGCGGAGCCTCTCCGAAGTTGAGGATCCCATTCTCGGTATGGAAGATCGCTTGCCGTCCAGGTGGCTGATACCGTGCAACCATTTCCGGAAACCCGATCCCGAGATTGACATAAGCACCATCAGCAATATCCTGCGCAGCGCGCCATGCGATCTGCGCATTGGTAAGCTTGATGTCTTCTCTGGTGTTAGCGTGATGCTCGGTCATGCGTAGGCCACTCCAGCTCGAATAAGCTCTTCCTCCTGACGGGGATCAGAGACTTGAACAACCCGATCAACGAAGATCCCCGGGGTCACGATGTTTTCAGGATCAAGGGAGCCGGCCGGGACGATCTCTGAAACCTGCACAATTGTTTTTCCCGCAGCCATACACATAAGCGGATTGAAATTACGGCCCGCCTTGTTGTACGTAAGGTTCCCTTGCACATCGCCGAGTTGCGCTTTGACGATTGCGAAATCCGCCTTTAACCAGCGCTCCTGAACATAATGCCTGCCGTCAAATTCCGCGATCGGCTTACCCTCGGAAAGTTCCGTCCCATAAGCTGTGGGCGTGTAGAAAGCCGGAATCCCGGCCCCACCAGCTCGGATGCGCTCGGCCAATGTTCCTTGGGGAACGAGTTCCAGCTCAATTTCTCCGGCGAGGTACTTATCGGTGAACGCTCGCGGGTCAGATGATCTCGGAAACGAGCAGACCATCTTTCGGACCATACCCGCATCGATCATTGCTGCGATACCTATACGCCCATTGCCAGCATTATTGTTGATAACGGTAAGGCCTTTAGGGCGTCTATCAATCAGAGCGTGGATGAGCTCTATCGGTGCACCCGATCCTCCAAATCCGCCAATCATGATGACTGCGCCGTCACCGATCTCGGACACCGCGTCCGCGACGCTTGCAATCGTCTTGTCCATACGTGTCTCCATCTCTTGCGACAAAGCAACTCATAGACAGTGCGTTAGTAGACAGCAATCCATTTGTACGATAATTGATATTTGTTCATATATCGCACAAATGGAACCAAGATGCGGGAGACTGATTTTCTTAACGGCTTCGCCAAGGGACTAAGAGTTCTCGAAGCTTTCGGCGAGGCTACACCAAGGTTATCAATTGCCGATGTCTCCCGATTGACGGACCTCGATCGCGCAACCTCACGGCGTTGCCTGCTCACGCTCGCGAAGTTGGGTTATGCGGACTATGACGGCAAGTTTTTCGTCCTCACACCACGTGTACTCCGCATTGGACATGCCTACCTGTCTGCTACATCGTTGCCGCAGATCGTCCAGCCTCAACTCGACCGCCTCTCCGAAGGCATTTCTCAAAGTACATCGGTTAGTGTCCTTGACGGGTCAGAGATCGTCTATGTCGCACGCGCCTCTCACCGGCGTGTAATGTCGATCAATCTTATGCCTGGAAGTCGACTCCCTGCCTATTGTGCATCGATGGGTAGGGTATTGCTCGCAGCGATTTCTCCTGACAGCGCAACGCAATTGCTCAACCAGAGTGACCTTAGATCCTTCACGCCGCACACCAAGACAGATCCCGCTGAGTTGATGGAAGAACTCGCGAAGGTTCGCCTACAGGGCTTTGCCGTCATCGATCAGGAACTTGAACTGGGTCTCTGCTCCATTGCCGTTCCGTTACGAAATGGGCGTAATCAAACTGTTGCGGCACTCAACATCGGTGCACCCGCGGCACAAATTCCAGCCGATGGGCTGGCAAATCTTTTTCTTCCCAGACTGCTGACCGTTGCTGAAACGCTTCGACCTATATTGTGAGAACCTGCTTGGGCGAACGCCAACACGATTTGCGGAGCAACCTATGCGACAGGCGAGAAAACAAATTTCTCAGGGTCAAAAGTATTTCTACTTGAAAAAACGATCCAGATATCGCATTCGATCGTGTCTGATCACGCCTTGGTGAGTGTCCGTGAATTGCCGAAGCCGGGCACCTCCGGTTATCAGCAGGGGATCGCCGCCAGAAACAGGCGGCACCTGCATCGTTTTACGGCCTCATAACACCCCGGTCGCCATAATAAATCTGGAACTCTGCCTTGTTGAAGTTCACTCGTCGAAGCCTGTTGATTGCGGCACCCTTACTTGCGGCCGGCTGCACCACCACTGCCCGCCAACCGCGCGATACCAAACCAGCGATACCGGCATCATATCTTGCCATGTATGCCGCTGTAGAAGGTGAGCAGTTTCCGATCCCGGCGACAGACCTCAGAAGTATCGATCCAAAATTCTACCGGCGCGAGGTTGACTATCCGACACACGAACCGACGGGAACAATCGTGGTCGATACGGCCGCCCGTTATCTCTACCTCGTCGGCGAGAATGGACGTGCCATGCGGTACGGGATCGGGGTTGGCAAGGCCGGTCTCGAGTTCGAAGGCGCGGGGGTCGTTCAGTACAAGCGAGAGTGGCCACGATGGACACCAACCCAGGCGATGGTTGAGCGTGAGCCTGAACGCTACGGCCCACTTGCATCGGGGATGGAACCCGGGCCTACAAATCCACTCGGACCACGTGCACTTTATCTTTTCAAGGACGGCAAGGACACACTTTACCGCATCCATGGTACAACCGAATCCTGGACAATTGGCAAGGCGATCTCGAGTGGGTGTATACGCTTGCTGAACCAGGACATACTCGATCTGTACAGGCGTGTTCCTAACGGAACCCGAGTGGTCGTTCTTCAAAAACATACCCCGGTTTCACGATCAAACCCGGTCGTTTGAAACTTGCAGCTCTCAACATTGTCTGAAACGCTCACCTGCGGTTCTATCACCGGCTTGCAACCATCCAGCAATTTTGCGTCAGCCGATTAACAGCAGTTTGCCACATACGATGAGCGTTGCAGTCTTGGATCACGGCCCGGACTGCAACATTCCTTGGGCATCCCGCAGGACGTCTTCGAGCATAGCCATCGCTCCGCAATCTGCGGAGCAAGACGGTTCATTCGAAGCTATATCTGATGACGAGACAAGACACTCTCCGCTTGTCGGAAACCCCTTATTGTCTGTTAATCCACTGTCGAATTTCCATAGGTTCTGCTTCGGATGCGTCGGCGATGGCTGTGTCGAGGCTCGCGAGATTCAAGCGGCCTCATACCGGTGTCCTTCATGGAACCCCGGCAAGCACGTGCAGACAAGACGAATGATATTGTCAGCATCGTTCACAACTCTAGCCACGGTGTGCTTTTCAAGCTTCGATCAGAAATCTCCCAATTGGGAAAGTTTTGCGGCCGGCAATGAATCTTGCCGACCTCATTGAAAGTGTCACAACGTCGATATACATACCGATCAGTGAGGACGGCCTCCCCCAAAGGGATTGTTCACCGGGACGGCCCGGCAACCAAGAGGTCTACTATGCGCACCGTTGGTGACCGTGTCCGTCACGCAATCAGTTTCGAAATCATCGGATTGGCCCTCATCACACCGCTTGGTGCATTGGCCTTCAACATGCCTGTACATGATATCGGCGTGGTCGGCCTGGTCAGCGCCACCATCGCGACTGCCTGGAATTTCGTCTACAATTACCTATTCGACGTGGTCCTGCAGCGCCAAACCGGCTCGACCGAGAAATCGAACGCGATTCGCATCATACACGCCATCCTCTTCGAACTTGGTCTTCTGGCAGCTCTGATGCCCTTCATCGCCTGGTATCTGGGCGTCTCCCTCTGGACCGCCTTTATCATGGATGCCTCTTTCGCCCTGTTCTACATGGGCTATGCCTACTTGTTCAACCTCGGCTACGACCGGCTTTTCCCGCTGCCGGAATGGAAGTCAACCAATGCTTCAGCCTAATATGCCCAGCTAGCCGTGCTCCAGCCATCTCGCGCTCATTCGTTTGGGCGGCGCATTGTCAACTGTGGTGGTAGAACCATGAATGCGCCATTGTGTTGACCGGGAGGCCCTGTCCCCTGAGGTCAATCAAGACGACAAGGGAAGATCCGGCAGTCAACGATTTGTCGAACTGGCAATCGAGACGGCCGATATCCCTTTCGACGCTTCTTTTTCAAGAGGTTCAGAAACAACGCGACAGTCTGCTTCTCGCTCTCACAATGATCCACACGCTGGTGACCACGCGTGCCTATCCGTCCCCAGTTCCGGATGACGGACACATCGCCGAATAGCGTAAGCTGGATCGAAAGGCGGTAGAAACGCGCCAAGTTCCGGGCCGAATCGATCCGCTGAATGTGAAGACGATAAGAATGACAGATCATGCAAGCAGGATCGCAAAGCCTCAAAGGTACGTCCAATGAGAGTTTTGAATCGATCTCTACCTATCGATTCAGAAAACTGATGCTATCGCAGGCCTTCAGATACCCAGTCGGCGTTATGACTGAGACTGATATCGTACTCTCATGAATCCAAGTTCCAATGCTGACCGTGTTGATCTCAATGGTTGATCATCTGCTTTGAGCAATCGTTCAAAAGATGGCTCAACGAGATCGGCAAACGACATCATCTCTCCAGACTTAAGAAGTTCGAACGTCTGCCTCAGCAATCGTCGTATTCGATGCACAGTTTCCTCGTCATCCGCTTCGAGGCTGCGCAGGATATTCGCCCCGATCAGGATCTTTCACCATTTTCATGATCTGAGTTCATGGCGAAGGACGGCATCCCCTCTTGTCAATCAAATTCCCGTACGACCACTCGTCACCATCCCTGTACCCACGGCTATCCAAGCAGATTCCGGTCCGCCACAACTGGCACTTCTGCGAGTTCCGCGACGCGACAATACCGGTGTACAAGGAGTGTGGCGAACGTTTTGCTTAAGGGCGCACTTACGAGTTGCAGGACAGCCCGCTACTCGCTCAAGCAACACGTGGCTCGGAGGATTCCTGATGGCAATTTACCATTGCAGCATGAAACCTATCAGCAGAAGTAGCGGCCGCAGTGCCATCGCCGCCATTGCATATCGTACGGCTACCGTGATGGTGAATGAGCGAGATGGATTGGTGCATGATTTCTCCCACAAGAACGGGATCGAACATTCCGAAATCGTCTTGCCGGATGACATAGACGCGTCCTGGGCGCAAGATCGATCCCGTTTGTGGAATACAGCCGAGCGCTCCGAAATCCGCAAGGACGCCCGTGTCGCCCGAGAATTCGAGATCGCTCTTCCGCATGAAATGACGCAAGATCAGCAGATCGGGTTGACCCGCTCGTTCGCTTTTGACCTTGCAAACCGTTATCGTGCAGCAGTGGATTTCGCAGTCCATAAACCAGGTGATAAAAGAGACATTCGCAATGTGCATGCTCATGTTGTGATGACCACCCGGACAGTGAACGAACATGGTCTCGGCGAAAAGACCATGTTCGAACGTGAAAACAAGTGGCTTCTTGAGCACGGTCTGCCGACATCGCATATGCAACTTCGCGATATCCGCCAGTCCTGGGAGCATCATGCCAACCGTCACCTGTCGCGGCTTGGCCTGGATGTCCGCATCGACCACCGTTCCCATCAGGAACAAGGACTGCAGATTGAACCCACAGAACATGTGGGCGTCTTTGCTTCTCAGATGGGTCGACGCGGACTGGTAGTCTCAAGAGCTCGGATCGATGATAAGGCAGCACGCCGCAATGCCAACCTGATCAGGGAGGAACCGGAGCAGGTTTTGTCGCTCATCACATCGCAAAAGAGCGTGTTCGATCGCGACGACGTGGCGCGAACATTGCACCGTTGCATTGGAGATACGCAGACGTTCCAGAATGCCCTTGCGGTCGTTATGGCGTCTCCGGCACTGATCGGGCTGCGGCCGGAAAGCAATCAAGGGGGCGCGCGCTATTCGACCCGCGAAATGGTAGCGATCGAGAGGTCGATCGTCGCCAATGCAACCAGTATGTCCAACTGCCACTATCATGGCGTTCATCAACAACATGTCGACCGGGCAATCCGGCAACAGGATATTGCGGTCCGGACAAGAACCATGGCATCTTCTGCCACTGAAGTAGGGCCAGACGATGCTGCCTTTCGCGAGGCACAGAAGGCAAACTCAGAACCTGGCCTAAGCAAGGAACCGATTGCCGCGATCCACCATATTACCGGATCGCAGCAAATCGCCGCGGTCATCGCCTCTGCCGGTGCCGGTAAGTCAACCATGCTGGCCGCCGCACGTAGAGCTTGGTCAGCGCAGGGATATCGCGTCCATGGTGCAGCCCTTGTCGGCAAGGTGGCCAAAAGTCTGGAGGAATCTTCAGGCATTGCATCACGCACATTGGCGTCCTGGGAGGACAATTGGCAAGCCGGAAGAGATAAACTTGGCAAAGGCGATATTCTGGTCATTGATGAAGCCGGGATGCTGGCCAGCCGACAACTTGCCGGCTTCGTTGCAGAAGTTGCTGCATGTGGCGCAAAGCTTGTTCTGATCGGCGATCACGAGCAGCCTCGGGCAATCCGTGCCGGCTCTCCTTTTCATGCGGTTACAGAACAGGTCGGAGCAGTTCAACTCACCGAACTTCATCGCCAACGAGCGAGCTGGCAGCGGGATGCGTCAGCCGCATTTGCGACGCACCGGACGGAGGAAGGCCTTGCTGCGTATGCCGACCAGGGCGCCATACATTTTGAGGGTAAGCGGGACGAGGCATTGGCGGCTCTGGTGCGCGACTATCTTGTCGATCGCAAAACGCACCCGTCCGCCTCACGGATCGCGTTGGCACATCGTCGTGCTGACGTCAAAATGATTAACGCGGCGATCCGTCAATCGCTGCAGCAAGGCGGACAGTTGGCAAGCGGAGATGAAGAACATCCGGGTCTAGGCAGCGAACGTATCTATCAAACGAATGATGGAGAGAGACGCATTGCACGGGGAGACCGGATTGTATTCCTGGAAAACAAACGCGAATTCGGTGTAAAAAACGGTATGTTCGGAACGGTAACCGGCCTTACTCCAAACAGACTACAGATTCACATCGACGAAACAGAGTGGAGGAGTGCTCATATCATCTCGATTCCGGTCAACCGTTATCATGCGTTTGATCATGCCTATGCAACGACGATCCATAAGTCTCAAGGCACAACCTTTGATCGAGTCTTTGTCATGGCGTCCAACACGATGGACAGACACCTCGCCTATGTTTCCATGACACGCCATCACGAATCCGTTCAGCTTTATGCCGGTCGCGACGAGCTGACGGACATGCAAGCGCTCAGCACCAGCATGAGCCGCTCCCGCACCAAGGACACCCCCCTCGACTACTGCTATGTTTTTGCACAACGTCGGGGACTGGAAAACAATGTCGATACTCGTGTCGAGATCACCCTCAATATTGCGTCGGACAGGCGTCAGACGAACGCAACGGATCAGCACATTGGCCATGCGAGAGACTCGCAGGTAGCTCAGCATACCACTTTGGACGAGCGCGCTCATATCGTGGAAGATCCTCCTTTCTGCGACTCCGTGGAAAGGCCACCGGAAGGACCGTCTGTCCAAGAGCAGTCAAGCATCAGGACAGTCGAACCACTTATTCCTGCAATCATCACCTGGCCCCAATCCATTGAGGATACTGCACGGGAAAAGGCACGCGCCGATTTGGAAAGGGTGATGGAGGGAGCCTATTGCGTTTGCCGCAAGATCTATGTCAACCCGTCGAGTGCCATGGCCAAACTCACCACCGCCATCATCGACCAAAAATTCGATCATCAACTCCTTGTCAGGACTGTCGCGGAGCAACCCGAGCAGTTCGGAGAATTGAAGGGTAAAGCCGGCATCATGCGAGAAAACAAGGAGCGGCGTGCAGCACGACGCTCCGCAATTGGGTTCAGCAATCATATCGCTTACGCCAGCGACACCTGGACGCTCTGTCTTGAGGAAGAGCGCCGGTCCGAAATCTGGAACCGGGAAAAACAAGATTCGGTTGAAGTTCCTGGACTGACACCACAAAGCGAAGCAATCTTGAGGCAGTTCGACATGCTGGCGGCAATCGAAAGACAGAGCTTCATTGTGCAACTATCAAGCACCGCAATGGGAAGACAGGCAATTGACGAGGCAAAGAACATTGCCCGAGCCCTTGAGCGCCGATTGGGTCGCCACGACCTCAGCAAACTGAGCAATGAAACCTTATGTATGGGACCAGACCACACTTTGCCCAATGGCTTCATCACGCTCAACCGCATCAAGGATATCGCTCGCCTTGTCGATCAGGTACAGCGAGCGGAGCAGTCGCATCGTTACGAACTGCAGCGCGCCAACGACATGGAGCAGGATCTTCGACTGTAGCATACGATTAGCCTCGATAGCCTCAAGACCAGCGGCGTGAAGAATCGGATTTGCATTTCGATTGGAAAGCTTGCCTTCTAATGCCGGTATTGGTGACGAACTGGTCAAGACGATCCCGTAGAAAATTACCCAGCAAATGTCCGAAGCCTGGAATGCGGAAGATTTATCGCATTCACTGAATGTAAGTACCATGGCGTCTCTCCGACCGTGTCGGGCAATGAATGCTTGATCTTAACTGACTGGGCACAACGGCAGATGGACCTTGGCGTCCTCAACCTGATGACGGGCATAAGCGGGGTGAGGACCGGTCTTGCTGCCGAAGACGACAGCTTCATGACTCGCCATACTAAAGTGCGCGCAGGCGTGCCGAACACGGTCAACCAGAAGAAAGTTTTGCCCAACTGGAACTTTTCGCGCAAGCGGAAGTTCCGTAGTTTCCTTGCTTATCATGCAGCGCCTCAAATCCAGAGGAACAATTTCAGTATAAGCTACAAGGGGAAATTCAATGCGATATCCCTTGGTTGCCGGAGCGTCTGTCTTTGCATTTGCCGCCTCCGTCTTTGCAGTGGGATCAGATCCCTTGCCACCGTCTACGACCTATCGACCTCTGCCCACGATGCCTTTCTCCGAGGCGAAGGCGATCGACGAGGCGCAGAAGCCGCACGTCATGGAGCGCCAGCACGCCATGCTGGAGGCGCGCTACGATCTTTCCGACAGGCCTATGGAAGACGTCCTAATGTCCGGTGGTCGCAAACCCGTACAGGACGGTGTCCGCGTCATCCTTCCTGAGGGACAAACCTGGGAAAGCCTCGCGGCGATGTCTCCGCCGGAAATTCGGGAGAACGACCTTCTGCCCGACGGCTTCAAGCCTTTGCCCCATGTAAAGCAAACCGCCAGTGGCCAAGTCTTTCCCGACTTTTTGATCGAGGAGATTGCTGAGCAGGAGCAGCGTGACCTGCGACGCTTCGATCCTTCGCTTGGCAACTCGCTGCAAACATGATCGGCTACCATCGCCAAGTGAAAGCTGTGAGCCGGCATCGAATGAGGGTCTCATCCTCGAATACGCCGAAACACTCACCGTTTCCAGGAAAGCCAGCGGAAATCGTATGATTTCAGCGCTACCGCAAGCACTCCCTTGATCGGTGCATCCACCGCCTCACCGAGCAGCACTTGCGGAGGCAGGGCTGGCATGGCGTCGAGTTCGATCACCGCTCTTGTTGATCGTCCCGCAAGATTATGAATGATAACCAACTCCTCTTCAGGTGCACGATAGGCAAGCGCCAGCACCGCGGCGTCTCCACTCTGCAGCATTTGGCAATCGTGCTCTCCCGGACCCCGGTGGGCACGACGGATGCTGGCGAGTCTGCGGATCAGCTCGAGCAAGGAATCCGCGTCGCCATCCTGTGTCTCCACATTGGTGCTGGATGCCCCGAACGGTCCGTCCTCTACCATCGGCTGGACCAGCCGAGCCTTGGGCCCCTTCGAAAACCCACCATTCCGACCATTGCGCCATTGCATCGGCGTACGGACCGCATTGCGCCCCTTGGCTTCCAAATCCTCTCCCATTCCGATCTCATCGCCGTAGCAGACGACAGGAGCGCCTGGCATCGCGAACAGGAGGCTGTATGCCATTTTGATGCGCGCGGGATCACCCAGCATCGGCGCCAGCCGACGCCTGATCCCTCGCCCGAAAATGCGCATCTCCTCACGCGGCGCGAATGCGTTCATGACAGCGTTCCTCTCGCCCTCTTCGAGCCTTTCAAGATCAGCCTCATCGAGATTGCGTAGGAAATTCGCCCATTGGCCGTTGGGAGGAGGAGGTGGAAGCCGGGCAAGTGCCTCGCGTATCGGCTCCGCCTTCTCCTTCGCCAGCGCCAGCAACAGGTAATTATCCAAGAAGAAGTTGAACATCATGTTCAACTATTTGCCGTCGAAGAAAGATTTGAGTTTTCCCTCGTCTTCATCAACCTCGCCCAGCATGACTGCGTTCGGCCTCCTGCGCACTGCATGCGAGAAAAGCTCGCGTAGGATCGAATGGGATGGATCACCACTGCCATCCGGATCGAGAGGATTTTCGATAAGGTGAGAGGCGGCATCGACCCGAAAGCCCGAGATGCCGAAACTCATCCAGAAATCCATGATCCGCTTCAACTCGTCCACGAGCACGGGGTTGCGGTGGTTGAGCGTCGGCTGAAAACTGTAGAAACGATGGTAATAGTATGACCGCGCGACCTCGTCGAAAGTCCAGACGCTATCTTCCTGGCCGGGGAACATGCTCGCCTGCCCGGGCACCGGTGCAGGAGGCTGGTCACTCCAGACATAGTAGTCACGAAATGGCGAAGCGCTGTCATAGCGAGCTGACTGAAACCAAGGATGCTCGCTGGATGTGTGATGCGCGACGAGATCGATGACAACGCGCATTCCTTGTTCGCCTGCTTTGCGAACGAACTCCAGAAAATCCGGCAGGGTTCCGTATTTGCTGTCGACCCGGTAATAGTCCGCAATGTCGTAGCCGTTGTCCCTATCGGTGGAGGGAAAGAACGGCAGCAGCCATACGCAATTGATGCCGATGCTTGCGAGATAAGGTAGCTTCGAGGTGAGGCCTGGAAAATCGCCGACGCCATCGCCGTTAGAATCACAGAACCGCTCTACATCGACGCCGTAGATAATTGCGTGCTGCCACCAGACTTCGTTCACGTGGATCCTCGCTTGTAATGCCCCTACAGGAACAATTCAGCGGCTGGCAGGTTCCTGTGGCACCAAAACTTAATAACCGGAGGGAACGGGTGCTATTCCCGCGACATCCTCCCTACGTCTGTCTATTCCGGCCCACTGAGCAGCTGCATACATCAAGCCGCCGAGTGGATAATTGACTACGACTATCTAAAGGGAGGCCTGGAGGCGGCATGTCCCGTATTGGCTATCATGTCTCACACGAACAATTCCCACCCTCCGAGCTTCTCGCTTTGGCGAAACTGGCTGAAGAGGCTGGTTTTCATTCCGCAATGTCATCAGACCATCTCGCACCGTGGGGGAAGAGGCAGGGACATTCGGGTTTCGCATGGTCCTGGCTAGGCGCGGCAATGCAGGCGACGCGTCTACCATTTAGCGTCGTAACGACGCCAATCGGACTTCGCTATCACCCGCTGCTGATCGCACAGGCGGCCGCGACGCTCGCAGAATTGTTCCCTGAGCGGCTGACCGTTATCTTGGGAACCGGGGAAGCTCTCAACGAACGAGCATTTGGAGCGGGCTGGCCGATCAAGGCTGAACGTACCGTTCGCTTGGAGGAGAGCGTGGACATCATCCGCGCGCTGTGGTGCGGCGAGACTGTCACCCAACAGGGGCTCATCGCTATAGAGGAGGGACAGGTTTACAGCCTGCCAGAGAAGCCACCGAACCTGTTCGCCGCAGCGCTCACGCCTGATACGGCCCGTCGGTCTGCTCGTTGGGCTGACGGGCTGGCGACAATCAACCAACCCTTCGAAAAATTGAAGGCGGTTGTCGACGCATTCCGCAGTGGCGGTGGCGACGGCAAAGAAATCCATCTCCAGGTGCATCTGTCATTCGCCGCGACGGTGGAAGATGCTAACCGAAATGCGCTCGATCAGTGGCGAACCAATGCTCTGCCGGGCCTCGTTGCGCCGGAACTCTCTTCTCCAGCCATGTTTGACGCCGCCGTCCAACATCTCACTTTGGAAGATCTGGCGTCCAGCGTCCTCATCTCGGCGGACGTCGAACGCCACCGCGACTGGATCGATGCGTTTTCTACCCTCGGCATCGATCGCATCCTCCTCCACAATGTCGGCCGCAATCAAGAGGAATTCATCAATACATTCGGCGAGAAAGTGATCCCGCGTGGCAACTGAACCGACCCGGCCAGTATCACGCTATAGCCCGGCGATAGCCCTTCCCTACATTATCGCGCCAAGCCTCTTCTCAATGTTGATCAGTGCTTCTCGAAGGAGCCGGTTCAATCTGATGCGATACTACCATGACAGACGTTGCCCGGCACTGAGCGAGCCACGCAGAGATAGAGCTACCAAGAGCGCATGAGCAGCCATGATCTGGAACCGGGATACTGCCAAATCAGTTGCGACAGTCAGTACGGAATTCATGGGAAAACTGGCACATTGAGCGCTTCAGGAAACAACCCAATCTATACGATCGGTCACTCAACCCGCACCCTTTCTGAATTCGCAGGACTATTGAGGGTAGCCAATGTTCAGTTGGTAATCGACGTACGTTCGATCAGGCGATCTCGGGCAAATCCACAATTCAATGAATCCACTCTCGGTTCTGACCTGGAAGCTTATCAGATCGGTTACCTGCCAATTCCGCAGCTGGGAGGCAGACGGAAACGCGAAACAGCCATAGATCGGAGTCTGAATGCATTCTGGGATAACCGAAGCTTTCATAATTATGCAGATTATGCGCTCACAGCGACATTCACCACGGGCTTGGATCTGCTGTTGGAAGTCAGAGCTTCCAAACGCTGTGCCATCATGTGCTCCGAAGCTGTCTGGTGGAGATGTCATCGAAGAATAATCGCAGACTATCTTCTTGGTCGAGGCGTGGACGTTTTTCATTTGATGGAAGGTGGAAAAAGCGTGCCAGCAATGCTGACAGAGGGCGCGATGGTGCGTGAAGACGGTACGATTGTTTACCCTCGGGGACAGGAGTGAACCATTTCGTTAATGACGGGTACATGAAGGACCTTTACAGAAACACCTCGTCTCAATGTCTTCGTCACTCTCCGATCCTGGCCTGCCGGACCTACGAAGTTTGCCGGGCGAGCCGTCGGCATATGATAAATGATGGTTGTCCAGTCGAACTATATCGCGAATACCGAAGATGCACGGGCAGTTATCATATGCGCGTGTCGCATGCGGCAAAGCAGCACGCAAAATCGATCGACCATTTATGTCGCACCGAGGGTCCTGATATCGTGTGAGAGCCCCAAGGCCAATCTGAGGGAAGCACCCGTGGCAACAGTGATTGGCGGGAGCATCAACCACTCAAGTGTCCATGCGGACCCGGAGCGCTCCTGCTCATGGACGAGCGAGTGATGCAGCCCCGCAACTTGAGTTGCATTGTACCGCGCCAGCGCGACAAGAGCTTCTGCTTTTACAGGATTCTGTTTATGCGGCATTGCTGAGGATCCGCCTCCACCAGAGAGCTTGATCTCGGTCCCTCCCTGGGCGAGCAAGGCAATGTCTTGCCCAAATTTCCCAAGACTTCCTGTTACCAGGGAAAGCAGGCTTGCAAACTCGGCAATCTTGTCACGCTGGCTATGCCATTGTGGTTCATCGATCAGTCCGAGTTCCTGCGCAATCGCTCCCCGGACGACGGCACCTTTATCACCGAGTTTCTCGAGCGTGCCTGCTGCGCCGCCAAATTGAACCGGAAAGCAGTGTTCCAGGCATCTTTTCAACCGGTCCTGGTGGCGAGCCATCGGCCTGCGCCAACTTTCAATCCGATCACCGGCGGTAATGGAGATCGCGGCTTGCATACGCGAATGCGCCATAAGCTGGTGATCGCCAAATTCCGAATCAAGTCGAATGAATGATAGATCCAGTTCTGCAAGACGTGACAGGAAAATGACGCTGACCTGTCTCAATCTCAGCATCAGGCCAGTATCGATAACGTCCTGGCTGGTCGCTCCGAAATGTACGTGTCTTCCGGCTTCTTCACCAGCAGCGTTTCGCAACTGCTTCACGAGTTCAGGGACGACGACGCCATCTCGTGCGGTTGCGGTCCGCAATGCTGCCACATCCGGCCTGAATCCGCCACAGACATCCGCAATCCGTCGGGCTGCTTCGGCGGGTATGAGGCCCACCGAAGCCTGTGCTGTTGCCAACGCCCGTTCAAATGCGAGCATGGCAGAGATTTCAGCCTCTGCTGTGAAGTATCTGGCGGTCTCCTCATCCCCGAGAAGACCACCAAGATAAGAATGATTGAATGCACAGACGCTCATGATACCTTTGTCAAATATCGAAGAAGATCGTTTCCTTGTCGCCCTGCAGATAGATGTCGAAGTTTACCGTATCACCATCACGTTGCCCGATCAGTGTGGGGACGCGTACTTTGTGTTCGATACGTGCAAGAATCGGATCTTCTGCGTTTGCGACTTCTTCGTCGGAAAAATACATGCGGGTATTGAGACCGATATTGATCCCTCGCGCCACAATCCAGAAGTTGACGTGCGGCGCCATCAACCGACCGTCACGAAATGGCACACGTCCTGGCTTAACCGTCTCAAATACAAATTCCCCGGTTTCCATGTCACCGGGGCATCGCGCCCAGCCGAAAAAGTTGGGATCTGCCTTGCCACGTGTTTCCGAAGGGCTGTTGTAGAAACCATCGGAATCAGCCTGCCAGATTTCAACAAGAGCGTCCCTGAGCGGCGTCGCCGTTCCATCAAAAACGCGACCACGGATCGTGACCCGTTCACCGCGGGTGTCATTGTTGACCATCGGACCGGATCCAAGGTCATTGTCAAAAACGCCATGAATGCCCGAAAAATTCGGTGTGCAACCGATATGGACATAAGGGCCGGCGGTCTGAGATGCGGTCTCCTTCAGATAACCAAGTGCTTGAACCATCTCAATTACCCTCCTTACGGTTCTCGAACGGGATCGAGCGGCGGCCGCGCAGCACGATATCAAACTTGTATGCACGCATGTCATGGGGAACAGTTGCGTTCATGTCGAGTGGCGCAATCAATCGTTTGATCGCTTCCTCGTCAGGGATCGTTTTGACAATGGGACAAATCCAGATCAACGGATCACCTTCAAAATACATCTGGGTGATCAACCGCTGTGCAAAGCCGTGACCAAACACTGAAAAATGGATGTGAGCCGGGCGCCAGTCATTGACCCCGTTCGGCCAGGGATAGGGACCGGGCTTTATCGTCTTGAACCAGTAGAAGCCGTTTTCGTCAGTGAGCGTGCGTCCAACACCTCCGAAATTCGGATCGAGCGGCGCAAGATACGTTTCCTTCTTGTGACGATAACGGCCGCCAGCATTCGCCTGCCAGAATTCGACCAACGCGCCAGCAACACCAATACCGCGCTCGTCAAGCACTCTGCCGTGAACGAGGATGCGCTGGCCGATCGGACCTTCACCCGGCTTGGCGTAATTGACTATCAGATCGTTGTCGAACTCGTTGATGATATTATGGCCGAATACCGGGCCAGTAATCTCGCTTCTGGTACCCTCCAGCGAAATCAGGGCCCGCTGGGGTGAGCGCATAACCGTCGTCTTGTACCAAGGCGTATAAGCCGGTGGATGCATATCACGGTCGCGCGCAAAGAAAGGTGTCGTTTCAGGCGGTGCGTTTTTCATTTCCATCTCCCCCGGTCTTGTCATCAACTGACTTATCATCATCCAATTCAGCATAGGTCGCCTTGGCTATCTTGAAGGCCCTGTTAGCCGCAGGAACGCCAGCATAGACAGCCACATGCAGCAGTGCTTCGCAAATATCTTGCTTTGTTGCCCCCGTTCGCTTCGTTGCACGGACATGCATTGCGACTTCCTCGTCATGACCCAAGGCAGCCAACAGTGCAATGGTGACGATGGATCGTTCTCGCTTGCTGAAACCGGATCTTGACCACAGCGTCCCCCAAGCCCCTTCAGTAATGAACTCCTGAAAGGGTTGATCGAAATCGGTCTGGCGGTTCAATGCACGATCGACATGAGCATCGCCCAATACTGACCGGCGTGTTTCAAGTCCCATGCCATAGCGGCTTGATCTATCGGAACTACTAGTCATCGTGTCGGTCCTCGGCATTATTGATGAAATCGCGTACAAGGCCGGCAAAGGCTGCAGGTGCCTCAACACAAGGTATGTGGGCAGCACCATCGATAATCTCGAAGCGGGCGTCCGGGATAATGTTAGCAAGTGAGCGTACCAACTCAGGTGGAGTGGAGCCATCTTCGGCCCCCACGATACACAATGCGGGAACTGCAATCTTGCTGGCAACCGCGGTCAGATCTGCGTCACGAAGCGCAGCGCATGTTCCGGAATATCCAGGGGCCGGTTGACGTGCCAGCATGTTGCAATAGGCTTGATAGGCGGCATTACCGGGCTGGCGAAAATCGGGCGTGAACCAATTCGTCATGATGGCATCGACCATGCTGCCGATACCGTCAGCCTCAACGGCCGCAATTCGCGCATTCCATGTTTCAGATGTCCCGATCTTATGGGCCGTATCGGACAGCACCAGCGACCTGACCAGATCAGGGCGTCGCATATACAACTGCTGTGCGATCATGCCACCCACCGACAGTCCGCACACATGCGCTTGTGAAAACTCCAGATGGTCGAGAAGACCAACAAGGTCGGTCACGTGGTCATCAAGGCTGTAAGGCGGCTTCGCCAGATCGGACAGGCCGTGACCGCGCTTATCATATGTCAGGACCGTGAAGTCCTCGCACAGTTTCGGCACGACAAGATGCCAGATACGGTAATCAGTACCTAGGGAATTGACAAGAACCAGCACCGGATTGGCGGGGTCGCGGGTCGTCACTTCATAACTGATGGTTACATCGTTGATCTTAACGAACTGCATGTATCTTCTCCTTCCGGTTATGATTGCTTTAGTTTTGCAGCGAAGTAAAATGACTTTAATGGTAATTCAATTAACCGGAGAGTTATAATTGCTTCTCAACTCCCGCATCAAGTTTCGCCACCTGCAGACCTTCCTCGAAGTGGCGCGACAGAAAAGTGTCGTCAAGGCTGCGGCGATCCTCAACATCAGCCAGCCTGCAGTATCCAAGACCCTGCGCGAGTTGGAAGATGCTCTGGGAGTAGGCCTTTTTGAACGAGACGGCCGCGGTATCCGGATCACCCGTTACGGTGAAGTATTTCGTCGTCATGCACGCGCAGCGCTGACGGCTTTACGCCAGGGCATCGATTCGGTTTCGCAGGACTTGCTCGATGCAGTCGAACCGGTTCGGGTGGGCGCACTGCCGACAGTGTCAACCCGTATCATGCCATACGCAATGTCACTGTTTCTTGAGGAAAGGACCGGCAGTCGTATCAAGATCGTTACAGGAGAAAATGCAGTTCTCCTGGAGCAATTGCGCCTGGGGGAGCTTGACCTCGTGGTCGGACGGCTTGCCGCTCCTGAGAAGATGGCGGGTCTTACCTTCGAACATCTCTATTCCGAACAGGTGGTCTTCGCTGTTCGCACTGGGCATCCGCTGATCGACAGTTCCGCCTCCATCTTCGAGGGCATCGCTGCCCACCCGATACTCATGCCGACACAAGGTTCGGTCATTCGTCCCTATGTCGATCAATTGCTGATGACAAACGGCATCGCAGGTCTGCCGACTCAGATTGAGACCGTTAGCCATGCGTTCGGCCGCGCATTCGTAAGATCCAGCGACGCGATCTGGATCATTTCCGAAGGGGTGGTTTCCGGCGATATTGCAGAGGGTGACCTAGCAGTCCTTCCTGTCGACACGAGTGAGACGAAAGGGCCAGTTGGCCTGACCTTGCGGGCCAATATTGCGCCATCTGCACCACAATCAATCCTGATGCAGACCCTTCGACAGGCAGCAGGCGAAGTGCGTAATGCTTCGAACGTCATATCCGGTCAATTTGAGGATTAATTGTCGTTGCGTAATATCTCACGTCGCAGCAGCATCCCGTAGAGATCGCGAGGTTCGTCCGGATCGGCCAGAAGATCCAGTTCGCTGAAATGCCCTTTGGTTGCGATACGGTCATGAACAAAACGCAGCGCGGAGAAATCCTCTGTCGCAAAACCGACACTATCGAAAAGCGTGATCTGCCCCTTGGAAGAGCGGCCCTCAGCCTCTCCGCAAATGACCTGCCACAGTTCTGTTACCGGATGGTCAGCATCCAGTTGCTGGATCTCACCTTCAACCCGTGTCTGAGGCGGAAACTCGACAAAGATGTCAGAACGCAACAGGATATCACGATGGAGTTCCGTCTTGCCGGGGCAATCGCCGCCGACGGCGTTAACGTGAACGCCTGGGCCAACCATGTTGTCGGTCAAGATTGTCGCATACTGCTTGTCGGCAGTCGCCGTGGTAATGATTTCTGCTCCTTCGACTGCATCCTCAGCAGAATTGCACACCGTGATCGAAAATCCGAGATCAGCGAGATTTCTTTTGCAGCGCTGCGAAGCTGACGGATCGATATCAAACAGCCGAAGCTTATCAACGCCAAGCAATGCCCGGAAAGCTCGAGCCTGGAACTCGCTTTGGGCTCCATTTCCGATCAATGCCATTGTCCGGGTACCAGAGGGCGCAAGATACCGCGCAGCCACCGCCGAAGTGGCCGCAGTTCTCAAGGCGGTCAGAATGGTCATCTCCGAAAGTAGCAATGGATAACCGTTATCCACGTCGGCCAATACACCGAAGGCTGTCACCGTTTGACGACCGGACCGGGTGTTCTTTGGGTGTCCGTTTACATACTTGAAACCGTAAAGGCGGCCATCGCTGGTCGGCATCAGTTCGATCACCCCCTCGGCCGAGTGGGACGCCACACGCGCTGTCTTGTCGAAATGGTCCCAACGTCTGAAGTCATCTTCGATATAGCCGGCAAGATCGACAAGAAACGTCTCGATACCGATCTCAAGGACCAGATCCATCATCTGCTCGACACTGACGAACGGAACAATGTTGAGGTTCTTCGGCATCAATAACTCCTGGTTGGACGGTCAAGGACCTTTCGGCCCATCAGGCTGGCGGTCAAGTCCACGAGTAAAGTTGCGGTCCGACCCCGCTCATCAAGAAAAGGGTTCAATTCAACGATGTCGAGGCTCGAGACCAATTGGCTGTCATGCAGCATTTCCATTACAAGATGAGCCTCCCGAACGGTCGCGCCGCCGGGGACAGTCGTACCGACTGCCGGTGCTGCCGAGGGATCTATGAAGTCGACATCGAGACTGACATGCAACAAACCTCCAGCATCGGCCACCCGGTTTAGAAAATCCCGCAGGAGCACACCAACGCCATGTTCGTCAATCGAGCGCATGTCATAGACGGTCATCTTGCCTTCCGCCAAAGCCTTCCGCTCAGCCGGATCAACACTGCGAATGCCGAACATGCACATATTGGAGGGATCGACAGGGGCAACTAACGGCGGAAAGAAACCTTCAAAGCCTGGACGGCCCGTGAAATACGCCACCGGAACGCCGTGCAAATTGCCACTGGTTGTCGTATCAAGTGAATGCAGATCAGTGTGCGCATCAAGCCACAGCACGAAAAGTGGGCGCCCGGCTTCAGCAGCACGGCGGGCAATGCCGCTGACGGTACCTGCTGACAATGCGTGATCCCCACCAAGAAAGATCGGCATTCCTTCTTCACTATCCCTGTAGGCGGTGTCGGCCAGCATGGTCGTCCAGCCAGCAATCGCTCCCAGGTTCCTGACGGAGCCATTGGGATGTGACCCATCCACTACGCTCGGTGTTACGAGATTACCCCGATCCAGGACCTGGTGCCCCAATTCCTGCAATGTCTCACTCAACCCGGCCACACGCAATGCGCTCGGACCCATCTCACAACCGAGCCTGGAAGCGCCCTGCTGCAGCGGAATGCCAATCAACTTACAAAGCATTCAGTCCTCCTGTTTGGGACAGAACATCATAGTTCCCTGGCGGATTGAACAATGCGATTTGCTCATTTTGGCATAATTAGTTATCAAAATGGCGGTAAAACTGGACGATATGATATGGACGTTCTCGACGAGAGACTGATTACGCGTTTACGCCACAATGCCAGGCGCAGTATTTCCGATCTGGCCCAGGATCTCGGAACGTCGCGCGCCACCATTCGCACCCGAATGGATCGATTGGAGAAGAACGGGAACATCATCGGCTACACGGTGATCCTGCGCGCCGATGCAATTGAACTGCCGGTCCGCGGGATCATGATGATTGAGATCGAGGGACGGGTGACAGATCGGGTCATTGCCGCACTGGGCGCCTTTCCGGAAATTTCGGAAATCCACACCACCAACGGGCGTTGGGACCTGATCGTTGAAGTCGCTGCCGCAACGCTGAGTGATTTTGATAGGATCCTGCGGCGAATCCGCCTTGTTCCAGGAATTACCTCAAGCGAAACCAACCTCTTGCTTGCAACACCACGCAGCACAAAGGCACGGCTATGATGCCGCCCAGACCCCGCATCATGGATCATGTAAGACGTGGTTTGACGCCACGCGGTGACCCGGCCTACATGCAAGTTGCGTACGCCGGGCACCAGTGGCTTCATATACACCGACTTGTCGGTGTCAAACTGCTCGCGGTACGGCCCCGCAGCATTTCCCAAAGACATCGCCTGATCCACAAGGGCACGGATCCTTGTGCCTGAGCTGGAACTGAGAGGATATCATGCGAGAGAAATCTCTCTTTTCCTCATCGGACAATTCCCAATAGCGCGACATCGCCAGGACAGTATCCGGCAATGCCTCGATTGCCAATTTGATACTTTGTCGTTGTTTTTCCGTCCATGATTCACGGAAAATTCTTTCACCTCCCAATATCTCCATGATGGGAAGCAGGACTAGCCGTGCGCTTGTCTCCATCATCTTTGCCCAGAGATGTTTACGCAACGACATGGACCAGAGAAACCCGTCCAGCCAATCCGACATGAGGACAGTTGCACCCTCATACATGAATATCGGCTCGACAATTCCGTCCTTGATATCCCGCACGATTTCCTTTTGGCGTGCCATGATCAATCCGAGAATGTTGTCCGCCTCATGTCGGCTTTTAAACTCTGGCACGGTGTTACCCCAGACAAGTGGCAACCATTCATTTGGTGCAATGAACTCCGGAGCAATAGCAATGCCGGTCAAGAAGCCATCAAGCTTTGATAACTGCATGGAATCATCTGGCGCACGACCAGATTCCAGATATTCATCGAGAGCATCAAGATCCATGCACCTGGAGCCGGAATGAGATTCAGCCATATTTCTTGTCCCTTTCAAACATTTGAAAAATCTGAAATTCCGAGTTCCGGCGTCGGCGATGCAGGCTTACTGTGTTTCTGAAATGACTCCGGGTGATCCACTCATCTCTGATTGGAACTGCCCGTCTTGCGGGTTCTCCTTTCTTCACTGGTCACGGCAGACGCATCACTGACATCCGGGCAACCATTCGAGCAGAGCTTGCCGCAGGCTTCTACTGGCGCTTCTGTTAGGTGTCTGAGAGGTGCAATTATCGCTGCACGCCCTTGAAACTCAACGGTTCAGGAGACACAGGAACGCGCATCAACGCAAAGTCAGAGCTAAATGCAGTTCGAAGTTACGGGGTTCTGGTGAATACCTGATGAGACGGCGTCACAGACGGACGTACATCCAGACTTGAGCCTCACAATTCGTGAAGATGATCACTGCCATTGCCTTTACATGGCAAAAGTCAATGTAGAGATTTCCCCGGTTTCTTTTCCGGACGAAGTCTTGTGTACTAAGCGCCTGCCTCGCGCGGGCGACCTTTTTTCAACGACGAGGACTACCAATGTACAAGCACATTCTTATCTCCACTGACGGATCGCAGGTTGCTCAAAAAGGGGTCGACCACGGCCTGTCCCTCGCCAAGAGCCTCGGTGCCAAAGTCACGATCATCACGGTCAGCGAGCGATTCCCGATCTATGCGGGTGCCGCAGAGCCAATCTGGCTTCCAGGTCCGGATGAAATGGCAAGGTACGAGGCGGCCCACAAGGAAGCCGCTGACAAGGTGCTCGGCGAAACCAAGGCTGCTGCGGAGAGGCTCGGTGTGGAAACGGAAACGGTACATGTTCCCGAAGCCCTTCCCGCAGAGGCAATCATTGCAACTGCAAAGGACCGCGACTGCAGCTTGATCGTGATGGCCTCCCATGGCAGACGTGGGCTTGGGCGCTTGCTGCTTGGCAGTCAGACTTCCGAGGTTCTGGCAAACAGCACCGTACCAGTCCTTGTCGTTCGCTGAATTTTATGAATTAACCCAGGAATTCCAATGACAGCGGCAGACTTTTCATTCAAGATGAAGGCCGCTCTGGCTTAAAGCAGTTTGGTCGTATCCCTGTCAGCAGTTCGAATGGGTGCAATTGTCGGTGCCCTCAGGCAACGCTGGCAGATTGACCTCATCACCTAGTCTTTGGCGTTCATGCCGTCGAAAATCGCCGGGCGTCCAGCCCGTCCGCTTTCGAAAGCAGCGGGAAAAATAACCTGCGTCGGCAAAACCGAGACTATCGGCCACTTCCCGAATGGTAGCCGGTGTGAATACAAGGGCACGCCGGGCCTCATCCAGAACACGCCCCATTGTAAGATTATGCAACGTCTGGCCAGTTACCTCCTTGACGAGGCGATTGAGGTGGGTGGGCGACAGACCAAGTCGAGATGCATAGGCCTCGGCAGGCAGATGTTCACGGAAATGCGCAGCAACCAACCGTTCCAGCGCCTCGACACGCGCCAGCTTAGGGTCAGCAGAACCCTCGTCAATGGGCGGAGCCACCATGCGGGAAACCAATAGAATTGCCGAGGTCAGATAGGATTCGAGAAGATCGTTACGGCGATCCCGGCTCCTTTCAAATTCCTGGGCAATCCGGCGAATTGTTGCTTCAAGATAGGTACCATCTTCACCTTCAAGGCCTACAATGTACGGCGTGTAGAAACGCATCTGCTGCCGTTGCGACTGATGTGCGGTCACGCGCAACTGATCACGAACCACAGTCACCACAAAGCCTTCGATATCGCGCGAGAAACGATAGCCATGGGTAACGCCCGGAGGTACGACGACGACGCAAGGGGGCGTCAGGGGAACGGTGTGGCTATCAAGGATGGCATCACCGGATCCGGTTCTAATGTACAGTAACTGGAAAAAACTTTCATGTCGGTGAATACCTATTTCCCAGTGGTAGTTGCTGCTTCTGGCAGCGATCGTTTCGCAATGCACCCACAGATCCTGAGGATACTCGCCATCCTCCCCATAAAGTGCGTAGGTCGGTATCGACACTGATCTCATCTTTGCCCGCTTCAAGAATGTTCGTTTTGTCCCATAGGATGATTGGAAAATCCATTTCTGTTCAACCCTTGCCAAATTAACATTTGCGAATTCGTATGGGAGATTTTGATGCGCACACAAGTCGCCATAATTGGATCAGGGCCTTCAGGTCTGTTGCTTGGCCAACTGCTGACCAATGCCGGAATTGACAACGTCATCGTCGAGCGGGCAAGCCAGGAGCATGTTCTGTCACGCGTACGTGCAGGCGTCCTTGAAGAGGGTATGGTTGGCCTTCTTGATCGCGCCGGATGCGGTCGGCGCATGCATTCCGAAGGTCTACGGCATGATGGCATATCGTTGGCCTTTGACGGACGCGATCATCGCATCGACCTTCATGCCTTAACCGGCAAGGCTGTCCTTGTTTACGGTCAGACTGAGGTAACGCATGATCTGATGGATAAGCGACGCGAAAGTGACGCCCAATCAATTTATGAAGCCCAAAACGTCGAATTGCATGACATCGACAAGGAACATGCCTATGTCACTTACGAGAAGGACGGTCTCACGCATCGCATCGAATGTGACTTGATTGCCGGCTGTGATGGCTATCACGGCATCAGCCGCAGATCCGTCCCACAGTCAGCCATCGAGACCTTTGAGAAGGTTTACCCTTTCGGCTGGCTAGGCATCCTTACCGATACGGTACCGGTCAGTCATGAACTGATCTATGCCAATCATTCCCGTGGCTTTGCACTCTGTTCGATGCGTTCAAACACGCGTAGTCGCTACTATATCCAGTGTGGACTAGAAGAACATGTCGATAATTGGAGTGATGATCGCTTCTATGATGAATTACGCCGGCGGTTACCCCCTCCACACGCCGAAACGCTGATAGCGGGACCTTCCTTCGAGAAGACAATTGCGCCTCTTCGTTCCTTCGTCGCTGAACCAATGCGTTTCGGCAGGCTTTTCCTCGTTGGCGACGCCGCCCACATTGTACCACCCACTGGCGCAAAGGGACTCAATCTCGCAGCCAGTGACGTCCATTACCTATTTGAAGGATTGCAGGAGTATTACGCAGAACAGTCAATGGCCGGTATTGATCATTATTCCGTCCGCGCCCTGAAGCGTGTCTGGAAAGCAGAGCGCTTTTCCTGGTCAATGACAATGCTTCTCCATCGTTTCCCTGAAACTGGAAATTTTGGTCAGAAAATCCAGGAGGCCGAACTCGATTATCTGGTACATTCCACCGCAGCATCCACGGCACTTGCTGAAAATTACGTTGGCCTGCCATATTAGACAGCAATTCAGGGATCCGTATATCCGACAACTTCAAGCGTGATGGTGTCTGATGCGGGAGCCTTGCTGAAAATCGCGCTGCCGGTCGTTGTCGAATTTGCAGGTACATAGTCAAACGTGACATCGATGGTTTCCGCAAGGCCATCGGCTGCATCTGCGCCTGCTCGAACAATAACTGCTGCAGCCGTTTTTCCACCCTCGTTCGTCACGTCAAATTCCACTCTGTATCGACCGTTGACGGGTGTAGCGGACGTCTGCCGCACCACGAAACTTGGAGGTGGATCTTCCGTGAATACGGCTTCTCGCACCAGCCAGATTATTATCAAAAGAACCAGGGCAGCCGATACCCCGCCCGTCATCCATTCCAGCCGATGTGGTCGCTTGGGTTTCGTCGAACGGCGGTTCGGGCTTTCAGACATAATCATTCCTAAAGGATGAGACGAGCGGCCGCGGCTCCGATTGATCCGGGAAAGCCCAACACAATTGCAAACATCAGGATTTGCGGGAATGCCGTGTCATCAAACCGTCCAAAGGTCCACAACACATAGAGACTGATAAGAAGGGCAACAACGTAGCCCGGTAGTGTAAAACGAACGAACGCATGCCATCCGGGAGTCGATGGCGTCAACTCATGGGTACCACGAAAGGCAACTGCGTAGACAAACGCATGCATGAGTACAATCGACAAGACAAGCAATGCGAGCGCGTACAAGGGTGTCATCTTGAATGCTATCAGGATGACCTCCTCGGTTGGCGCCACGTTCAAACTGAGAAAAAGAGCGCCCACCGCCATCATGAACAGCTCACGACCATAGCTCATGTTCACGGAGCTATGGCTTTCCTCCTCCTTCTCTTCCTTGCCCACATCATCACTTGATTGACCACCTAGTTGAGAACGGCCGAGGAGCGCGCCGATGCTGGCCGGCACGCCCTGGATGGCAATCTTCCCGAAAACCTCGTCCATGGACATGGCGCCCTTGATGATACCGAGGAGGAGCAACACCAATGCGCTCATGACAAGCGCAATTCCATACGCGATCATCGCGTCACGAGCGGCCTCGCGCCATGTTGAGGTCGCTTCGAAGCCGATCCGTTGGGCAAGCAGGATCAGAAGAGGTATGTTCAGTAGAAAAAGCAACAGCAGGCGATATCGCTCGATATAGAAGCCGAGATGCCATAGTTCCATGGTCATGAGCATCGGAATGCCGAAGATGAGAGCACCTGCGAAACCGCGAGCCAGTCCAGTCAGGAAGTGCCTTGCTTCATGACTGCTGTCTCTGTCATCCGATAAGGCCTTGAGTTCCATCATCCGACTGATCATCACGCGCAGGTCGCCCCGTTCTTACCGGTCGTATGGTCTCACCCACGACGGCCAGGCACTGGGTCTCAGGCTACTTAGCCCAGGTTTGGTTCTCGTCAAGGGACGACATCCTGGCGCACGCTCTCAAGAAACACGGCGTTGTCATCATTAGGGCGGAATCATGAAACGTTAATTTTTCTGATGCGTTGCGGCGCAAAATAGATTCAAGAGGGTGGAACAAGGAGTCCGCCCCATGAGCCTCAGCTTTCTCGAGCATATCAGTGACATTGAAGATCC
>JAEWDP010000148.1 GCA_023390055.1 Pseudomonadota bacterium
GCTCTATGCTGCGATCAAGCCCTTAACGGTCGAGCGGCTGGCGCGCACAGAAGCTTCCCGCCGCTATGCAGATGCCTGGCTTCGGGAATTGCCTGTCAAACACGGCACCTATGCCGGGCATGACAGCGTAACGATCAAGGATACCACCGGAGAACGGGAATACATGATCGTTTCCGCGCAGATGGCTGATGCTGGGTGGACTGTCAATGTCTTGACGGATACCGGGACGGTGCGCGCCCAGGCGAAGACAACAATAATTGCCATACTGTTGTTTCTTTGCCTCGCGGCGCTCTTCTTCGCGATCATTCTCCAGCGCCGTGCACGCCTTAATGAGCGGATCCAGTTACAGGCAGAAGCAAAGAATGAACTCGAGCGCAGAGTTGTGGAACGCACCGCCGACCTTGCGCGCGTCAATACCAGAATCGAAAAGGAAATTGCCGAACGGCGCCTGACAGAACAGCGCCTTCGCCAGACCCAGGCAGATCTTATCCAGGCTGGAAAGCTTGCAGGCCTTGGCCAGATGTCAGCAGCCCTGTCACATGAATTCAATCAGCCTCTGGCGGCCACCAAAACCTATGCGGAAAATGCTGCCGTGCTAATCGAAAGGGGTCGCATAGATGAGGCCAGCGACAATGTTCGCCGCATCTCGGCGCTGATTGACCGTATGGCGTCAATCAGCCGCCATCTGCGCAACTTCGCCCGCAAGCCGAACGAAAAGCTTGCAGCGGTGTCGGTGGAGGAGGTTGTACACGATACCTTGGAAATCGTGGCAACCCGACTTCATGCTGCAGAAGCGGCGCTTGAAATCGAACTCGAGTCAGGGCTGCCACCTGTGAAGGCCGGATCGGTCAGGTTACAGCAGGTTCTGGTCAATATCATAACCAATGCTGCAGATGCCGTTGAAGGCCTTGAGCATCGGATTATTACACTGTCCGCATATCGTGAGAACGATAAAGTGGTAATTCTTGTCCGAGATCATGGCGCAGGAGTTGCTGCAGCAATACGCGAACGAATCTTCGATCCGTTTTTCACCACGAAGGGTGTCGGGAAGGGACTTGGTCTTGGCCTTTCGATTTCCTACAATATCATCAAAGATTTCGGGGGAAGCCTGATCGTATCCGACGTTGCCGAAGGAGGCGCCGTCTTTCGGATTGAGCTTGACGCAATGCAGGTGACGGATTCCGTGGTCATGGTGTCGAATGTTTCTGCCTGAAGGAAGAGGCTCGCGGGACCCCACGAATATCAAGGCCTTTGATCAGGGCAAGAGTAGAGAAAAGGCATCGTTGATAGTGTCTCCGTCGGACAATAGACAAATAAGCAACCATGGAATGCTTCCTCAGCTGGCGACACTCGGAGAACTTGCTGCGGCCGTTTTCGCCTTCACCGTCGGCCAGATCGCGTTTGGCCTTCCGAGCTTCCGCATACCAAAGAACCATGCCTCCGTTAGAAGATTCGGCAGTATCATCGGTTGGGGCCGGCCAATTCCCGCCGTCACCGTATATTGTATCTCACAAGAATATTGCCGTTTACTGCAATGGGCAGACGGCCACACCGACAACATTCAACCAGGGAGCGGCAATTCCTCCCCAACGTGAAAAACTGGGTTTCCATGCCGATAACTTGATGACTGAGCAAAGAGTCCTTTTGGTTGATGATGAAGAAGAATTGCGTCGCTCTACGGCACAGGCTCTGGAGCTCGTCGGACTGTCAGTACACACCTTTGCCAGCGCCGACCATGTCTTGGAGCTGATCGGATACAGCTTCGACGGTGTCGTTGTTACCGATATCCGCATGCCCAGAATTGACGGCATGACGGCCCTCCACAAGATCCGCGAACTCGATTCGGAGATCCCGGTAATTCTGGTAACCGGACACGGTGATGTGCAACTCGCCGTCAAGGCGATGCGGGAAGGCGCTTATGATTTCATCGAAAAGCCGTTTACGCCACAGCATCTTGCGGGTGTCATACGCCGAGCGATGGGGCGCCGCAGCCTTGTCCTGGAAAACAGGCGGCTGCGCGCCGTAGCGGGTAAACGGGATGACCTCGAAACACGGTTGCCCGGGCGAACTGTGGCAATGGTGGATCTGCGCTATCGAATACGGGCAATCGGCGTATCGGACGCTGATACTCTGATTATCGGAGACACCGGTGTCGGAAAGGAGGTAGTGGCGCGTGCCCTCCATGATATCAGCCCTCGCGCAAACAGGCCTTTTATCGCCATCAATTGTGCAGCCCTGCCGGAGAACCTGATCGAGAGTGAACTCTTCGGGCATGAGGCGGGTGCGTTTCCAGGTGCCATTCGAGCCCGCTACGGGCGATTTGAGCATGGTCGCGGCGGAACGATCCTTCTGGATGAGATCGGTTCTCTTCCATTTGATCTTCAGGCGAAATTCCTTCGCGTTCTCCAAGAAAGGACAATCACCCGCCTCGGTTCGAATGAAGTTGTCCCGCTGGATGTTCGCTTTATCGCAACCAGCAAGGTCGATCTGCAGATAGAAGTCGTTGAGGGAAGGTTCCGTGCCGATCTCCTCTACCGGCTTAACGTTGCAACTATTCATGTGCCATCACTGGAGCAGCGACGAGGTGATATTCCGCTCCTTTTCCTGCAGCTGGTACGTGAAGCTGCCGCGCGATATGGCAAGGACGATCTAGATGTTCCGGCAGAAATCATATCGAGCATCGCGCATCAGGACTGGCCGGGCAATGTACGAGAGTTGCGCAACGCGGCCGAGCGGCTGGTTTTGGGATTGGATACGGGAGATTGTGGCTTCTCTGGAAGAGAGGAGGCAGGCAGACTGGCTGACCGAGTTGCCGCTTACGAGCGTAGCATCATTGCCGGTGCTATTGCCGCTCATGGAGGCGCGCTCCGGCCCGTCTATGAAATGCTCGGCATTTCACGCAAGACTCTATACGAGAAAATGCAAAAATATGGCCTGGACAAGAGAATTCTGGAACCCGACCAACTCCTTCAAAACGATGATCGTGAAACGTGAGCCCAACTCGGGGACGCTTTGGCATGGGTGGATCTCCACCCATCATTTTGTGGCGTTGTTTCCGAATCCACCCATATTTCCGTGGTGTTTGACTCATGAGCGCATTTCCTTGCAGTTGAGGAATTGTCTCACGCATAAATGTGAATGCAGGATCTGATTCAGTCTGGCGCTGGAGGAGCTTGCGTCGACCTGCATTCAACCTGGAGGACTTCGATGAAAATCCTGAACGCCATAATGGGCGCTACCGCAATTGCGGCTGTTTCTCTTTTTTCCACCGTTGCCGGCGCACAGACTTACCCTGAGCGGTCGATTACCATGGTTGTTCCGTTCTCAGCTGGGGGGCCGACAGACACTGTCGCTCGTCTGGTCGCGGAATCGATGTCAAAGGATCTCGGCCAGCAGGTACTTGTCGAGAATGTGGGTGGTGCCGGTGGCACACTGGGCGCTGGTCGCGTCGCTGATGCCGAGCCGGATGGCTATACGATCCTGCTGCATCATATCGGTATGGCCACAAGCGCAACGCTTTATCGCAAGCTGCCCTTCGATACACTAAACGCATTTGAATACGTTGGGCTGGTCACAGACGTTCCGATGACAATCGTTGCCCGCAAGGATTTTGAACCAACGGACCTCAAGGGTTTGCTGGAATACACCGAAGCGAACAAGGATGCAGTTACGGTAGCCAATGCAGGTATTGGCGCTGCCTCGCACCTGTGCGGCATGCTGTTCATGAGTGCAATCGACACGGCTCTGGTTACCGTTCCGTACAAGGGGACTGGCCCTGCGATGACCGACCTCCTTGGAGGACAGGTCGACCTAATGTGCGATCAGACGACCAACACCACAAAGCATATTCAGGCCGGTACTATCAAAGCTTATGCCGTCACTTCGCCTGAGCGCCTTGATGTTCTCAAGGATCTTCCGACTGCATCGGAAGCCGGATTGCCGGACTTCCAGATCGGCATCTGGCACGGCATCTATGCGCCAAAGGGAACGCCGGCGGAGGCAGTTGATCGTCTTTCAAAGGCCCTGCAGGTTGCCCTGACAGATGAAAGCGTTGCTGCTCGCTTTGCGGAACTTGGAACCGAGCCATCGCCGGCAAGTGATGGAACACCAGAGGCATTGAAAGCAAAGCTTGAAAGCGAGATTGCACGCTGGAAGCCTGTCATTGAAGCGGCTGGTGTGTTCGCCGACTGAATCCAGATATTCTGCATAAGCCGACCCTTCGCCAGATTGTGTGGAGGGTCGGCGTCTTAGTGCTCGGGATGAGCCGCCCCCCGTTATGTGGAGCGAACATGAAATCGCTGAAATTTGACACCACCAATGTGCTATGTGGGCTTCTTTTCATAGGGCTTGGTGCCTTTTTCGCCCTTGAATCCCTGTCGCTTGAACTTGGAACCGCATTTCGAATGGGGCCGGGTTATTTTCCCTTGCTGCTGGCCTGTGTGCTTGTTCTGTTTGGCATAGTCATTCTGGTTCAGGCCTTCCGTGTTGATGGTGAGGAGATAGGACATGTTGCCTGGCGCGGCATCCTGTTCATCCTGCCAGCACCTATCTTTTTTGGACTTACCGTCCGTGGCTTGGGCTTTCTGCCGGCAATATTCGTGACTGCGATGATCGCCTCGTTTGCATCTGGACGAATGCGGCTGCCGATGGCCCTGGTGTTGTCCTTTTCGCTGACGATCTTCTCCGCATTGGTCTTTAGTTACGGGCTCGGTCTTCCGTTGCGCCTGTTCGGACCTTGGCTTGATTTCTAGGAGAGGTACATGGAATTCTTCAACAACCTTGCACTAGGATTCTCGACGGCCTCGTCGATTGACAACCTTTTCTTCTGCCTGATCGGGGTCTTTCTTGGAACGCTCATCGGAGTGCTGCCAGGTATCGGTGCGACGGCAACGGTTGCCATGCTCCTGCCAATTACCTTTCAGCTTGAGCCGGTGTCGTCGCTCATTATGCTTGCAGGTATCTATTACGGTGCACAATACGGCGGCTCGACAACTGCCATTCTGATCAACTTGCCGGGAGAGTCATCTTCGGCGGTCACCGCTATCGACGGTTATCAGATGGCAAGGAAAGGCAGGGCCGGGGTTGCACTTGCCATTGCGGCCCTCGGCTCCTTCTTTGCGGGCTCGGTTTCGACCTTCCTGGTAGCCATTTTTGCACCACCTCTTACGACAATTGCATTGCGATTTGGTGCGGCCGAGTATTTCTCGTTGATGGTCGTCGGGCTGGTCTCGTCTATTGCACTGGCACATGGTTCCATCATCAAGGCGTTGGCAATGGTGGTCCTTGGCCTGTTACTCGGTCTGGTAGGGACTGATATTTACACGGGAACGCCACGGTTCACGCTTGGTATCCGGGAATATGCCGACGGGCTGAACTTTGTTGCGGTTGCTGTCGGTGTATTCGGAATCGCGGAAATTCTTCGAAATCTGGAGAATGAAAAATCTCGATCCGTTCTGATGGCGAAGGTTGGCGGGTTGATGCCGACAAAGGATGATTTCAGGAAGATGGTTGCGCCGGTGTTGCGGGGAACTGTTATCGGATCGGCGCTCGGTATCTTGCCAGGCGGCGGAGCCATTCTGGCATCGTTCGCATCCTACACTGTCGAAAAGCGTGTTTCGAAGACACCCGAAGAGTTCGGACAAGGTTCTGTTGCTGGTGTTGCTGGTCCGGAATCGGCAAATAATGCCGGTGCCCAGACATCGTTTATTCCACTTTTGACGCTCGGTATCCCGGCCAATCCGGTGATGGCGCTCATGATAGGTGCAATGATCATCCAGGGGATCGTGCCTGGTCCAAATGTCGCTACCGAGCAGCCGGCCCTGTTCTGGGGAATTATTACGTCTATGTGGATCGGCAACCTGATGCTGGTTGTGCTCAATCTTCCCCTTATAGGGTTGTGGGTGAAATTGCTGACGATCCCCTATTACGTCCTTTTCCCGATCATCATGGCGTTCTGCTCGATCGGCGCCTACAGCGTTAACTCGAATATCTACGACCTCTTTGCCGTCGCCTTCTTCGGGCTTCTTGGGTACATCTTCGTGAAGTTGCGCTGCGAACCGGCGCCTCTGCTGCTCGGCTTCGTTCTGGGGCCACTCCTGGAGGAGAACCTGCGGCGTGCGATGATCCTTTCCCGGGGCGACCCTTCAACCTTTGTGACGCGACCGATCAGTGCAACTTTGCTGTTCATCGCTGTCATCGTGCTTGTGGTCGTATTCCTTCCTAGTGTCCGGACCAGACGCGATGAAGTCTTCCAGGAAGAAGACTAGTTGGTGAGCGGCAGGTGTTCAGATTGAATGGACAGCCTGCAGCTCGCCAACTGGCGGGTGATCGGCAATCCGCCGCAAAAGCAGCTTGCCCATCGTTGCGCCGGCTTCTGCCAAATCCTCGTAGATTGTTTCCACGCGTGGCCGTATCTGGTCAAATAGTCCCGACGTCTGCTTTGCGACCAGGCCAATATCTTTGCCAAGTTCAAGGCCCTTGTCGTAGCAGGCAGCCATCGCAGCCATGGCTGAGACCTCACCGCCACAAATAATCCCGTCAGGGCGGTCTGATGCGGCCAGGCGATGGTGGAAAGCCTGCCGTATCTCATCCGACTTGCTGTCGAGCGTAACCTCTGATGGGATGTCAAAATCGATACCTTCCTCACGAATTGCAGTCATGAAGCCATGACGCATGTGGTGTGCAAAGGTGAACCGCTCGGGTGGCAGGATGATGCATAGTTTGCGGGCGCCGGTCGCAATCAATTTTTGCGAAGCTCGATAGGCGAACTGGAAGTTGTCGAAATCCACGAAGGGGTGGGGCGTGGCGAGCTCTGTACGTCCGTGGCAGATAAAGGGAAAGTCGTGTTCGAGTAGGAGCTTTACTCGTTCATCCGAGGGCTCGGTCCGTGTGAAGACAATTCCGTCCGCCATACGATTGCGGATAATGTGCCGTACGGGCTCTATTTGTGGTGTGTCAGAAAAGTGCGGTGTGATGACCAGGTGATAGGGAGTGCCACGCAGTGCTTCGGTTAATCCGTTGATCATCGAGGTGGCATAGCCCAGGATTTCTTCGTGGGGATCGAGTACCAGACTGATCACGTTCGTGCGCCCGGTGCGTAGCCTCTGGGCAGCGCGGTCGGGAAGATAACCGATCTCCTCGGCGGCCTTGCGCACGCGCTGGCGCGTCTCGAATGCAATTTGAGGGGCATCCGCCAGTGCCCGAGACACTGTCGTTACGGCAAGTCCCGTCAGATCCGCGAGTGTCTTTAGAGTCGGCTTAGCATCGCCAGCCAATATCGTGCTGCGCTCCGCGGTTGTCTTGCTTTTTGTGATATGGCGCCTCCGACCTGCCATCAACTATTCCTTCCTCCCACACCAAAGACTGCATTGGCACCGGAAATTATAACGTTATAATTCGACTAGCAATCTGCTCTCTTATCTTTTCTATGTAAAATCCTATTAGTATTCAATAATTTGTATGGCATCGGTTTCTATTCTTACGATCCTTCCGGGGGTTGACAGCATTGGTATTTATATCGTTATAAATCTTTATCCGGAGAGGAGCCCGGATTAAAAGGGAGATTCTCATGCATATCAGAAGATTTACGATGCTGGCTGCTGGCGCTGCTGTCATTGCAATGTCGGCAGGAGCGGTGAAGGCGCAGGAAACTGTCGAGGTGCTCCATTGGTGGACATCCGGCGGGGAAGCTGCTGCGCTAAACGTCTTGAAGGAAAACCTCGAGAAGGAGGGAATTTCCTGGAAAGACATGCCGGTCGCTGGCGGGTCTGGTGTTCAGGCCATGACGGCACTGCGTGCCCGTGTGACTTCCGGAGATCCGCCGACTGCGGTCCAGATGCTCGGTTTCGATATCAAGGATTGGGCAGAGATGGGTGTCGTCGGCAACCTGAATGAGTTGGCCGAAGAGCAAGGCTGGGACAAGGTCATTCCCGCTGCCCTTCAGGAGTTTTCAAAGTATGATGGGAACTGGATTGCTGCGCCGGTCAACGTCCACTCGACAAACTGGTTATGGCTCAACAAGGCAGCTTTTGATAAAGCCGGTGGCAAGACACCCGAGTCATTTGAAGAGCTGATAGCGCTTCTCGACAAGTTCAAGGAGCAGGGGATTATCCCATTGGCTCATGGGGGACAGCCTTGGCAGGATGGAACATTGTGGGAGTCCGTCGTGCTGTCAGTCGGCGGAATGGACTTTTACAGGAATGCGGTCATAGAAGCCGACGCCGAGGCCCTATCGAGTGATACGATGCGGGAGGTCTTCGACAACATGACGAAGCTTCGTGAATATTTCGATCCAAACTTCTCGGGTCGCGATTGGAACCTGTCAACAGCCCTTGTCATCGAGGGCAAGGCTGGTGCCCAGCAGATGGGTGACTGGTCGAAGGGGGAATGGCTTCGTGCTGACAAGAAGCCCGGTACGGATTTTGTCTGCATTCGTTTCCCGGGTACCCAAGGTGAAGTCCTCTTCAATTCGGATCAGTTCGTGATGTTCGATGTCGGTGAGGACAAACGTAATGCTCAGCTCAAGATGGCTTCGGCTGTGATGGATCCGGCCTTTCAAATCGCTTTCAACACCGTCAAGGGTTCAGTTCCTGCTCGAACCGACGTGGCGGATGCTGAGTTTGACGATTGCGGAAAGAAAGGCATGAAGGATCTTGCCGAAGCTGCAGCTGGTGGAACGCTGGCGGGTTCGCTGGCACATGGCCATGCTCAGCCATCGGCTGTCAAGGAAGCAGTCTTTGATGTGGTCACGCAACATCTCAATGGTCAGTTGACCACGGATGAGGCTCTTGAGCGTCTGCCTCAGGCGGTGGCTGCTGCCCAGTAGGAGTATCAAAATCAACCAGAATGGCCGGGTACCGCCCGGCCATTTCCACATTTAGCGACCAGAATTCGAAACCGGGATTTTAGCCGGAGGTATGAATGACGATAACCGAAACCGTTTCCTTGGCGCAGCAAGAACAACACCGCCAGACCCTGGTGGATCGCCTCAGATTCATGCTGCCGCGGATCGTACTTGCCCCGTCTTTCGCCATCACACTCATCTTCGTTTATGGATTTATTCTATGGACGGTTTACCTTTCCTTCACACGTTCACGAATTTTGCCCGTGTACGAGATTGTCGGTTTCGACGCCTACATTCGTCTGTGGTCGCAGCCCAACTGGTATATGGCGATCAAAAACCTCGCGATATTTGGTGTTCTCTATATCGGATTCTGTCTTGCAATCGGCTTGTTTATCGCCATTTTGCTGGATCAGCGCATTCGCGCCGAAGGACTCCTGCGTCCGATATTCCTTTACCCGATGGCACTTTCCTTTGTGGTCACCGGGACTGCCTGGAAATGGTTCCTCAATCCTGGTCTTGGTCTAGAAAGGACAATGCACAACCTGGGTTGGGAGAGTTTCAAGTTTGACTGGCTCGTCAATACCGATATGGCGATCTACACCATCGTGATCGCTGGCGTCTGGCAAGCTTCGGGCTTTGTAATGGCGATGTTCCTGGCCGGGTTGCGCGGCATTGATGGCGAGATTATCAAGGCGGCACAAATTGACGGTGCAACGACGTTCGCAATCTACCGGCGTATAATAATACCTCTTCTTCGGCCAGTCTTCCTGTCGGCGATCATCGTGCTCGCACATATGGCGATCAAATCCTATGATCTTGTGATTGCGTTGACAGGTGGTGGCCCCGGCAATGCAACTGAATTGCCGTCAACATTCATGTATTCATACACATTCACCCGCAGTCAGATGGCAGTTGGTTCTGCCAGTGCGGTGATGATGCTGATGGGCATAACCGCAATCATCGTTCCCTATCTCTATTCCGAACTCAGGGAGAAGCGTTGATGAGTGCTGCAACGGAAACCGCAAGCGCCGGCTCGGCTAGAACCGCGCGCATTGTGATCTATACATTACTTATCGTGTTGGCTGCGATCTATCTGCTGCCACTCTATGTCATGTTGACGACGTCACTGAAGTCGCTGAATGAGATTCGTGCTGGAAACATGCTGGCGCTTCCGCGCGATCCGTCTCTTGCGTCATGGTTCAAGGCCTGGAATGGGGCCTGTATCGGTGTGACCTGCGAGGGCATAAAAGGTTATTTCTGGAATTCTCTGCGGATGGTCGTGCCTGCCGTGGCGATCTCTACGATTCTTGGGGCTCTTAACGGATATGTTCTGACCAAATGGCGGTTTCCGGGGCACAAGATTGTCTTTGGACTTATGCTGTTTGCCTGCTTTATTCCATTTCAGGCTGTTCTCATTCCCATGGCTCGGGTTCTGGGCATTCTCGGCCTGGCAAATTCGACTACTGGCCTGATTTTCGTGCATGTTGTCTACGGTCTCGGCTTTACCACACTCTTTTTCCGTAACTATTATGAAGCATTCCCCGATGAGCTGGTGAAGGCGGCCATGATCGACGGGGCCGGGTTCTTCAAGATATTCTGGCGTATTCTCCTGCCCAGTTCTGGCCCCATCATTGTGGTCACCGTCATCTATCAGTTCACCAATATCTGGAACGATTTCCTGTTCGGTGTCTCGTTTTCGTCGGGATCTGCCTCACCGATGACGGTTGCGCTGAACAACCTTGTTTCCTCCTCAACAGGCGTGAAAGAATACAATGTTGACATGGCTGCAGCGGTGTTTGCCGCGTTGCCGACGCTGCTCGTTTATGTTGTTGCAGGGCGTTATTTTGTGCGCGGTCTGATGGCCGGCGCGGTCAAGGGATAATTGCAAATGAGCTTTCTTCAGGTCAGCAACCTCAGCAAGAAGATCGGTAACAACGAAGTTCTGAAGAATATTAGTATAGAGCTAGAAAAAGGCGGCTTTCTGGTACTTGTCGGCCCGTCAGGCTGTGGTAAGTCAACGTTGCTCAATGCGATTGCCGGGCTGATACCAGTAACTTCGGGTGACATCGCCGTCGACGGACAGGTCATCAATGACCTGCATCCATCAAAGCGTGATATTGCGATGGTTTTTCAAAGCTATGCGCTCTATCCCAATATGACGGTTGAAGAAAATATCGGTTTCTCACTGGAGATGAGGGGTGTCGCAAAGGACGCTCGAATAGAAGCAATCCATAGCGTCGCGAAGACGTTGCAGATCGAGCACCTACTCGAGCGGCGTCCGAGCCAACTGTCGGGGGGGCAGCGTCAGCGTGTGGCGATGGGGCGGGCGCTTGTTCGTCAACCACGCGTGTTTCTGTTTGACGAGCCACTATCCAATCTGGATGCCAAGCTGCGTGTTGAAATGCGTGCCGAAATAAAGTCGTTGCACCGGAATACGAATGCAACAATCGTTTACGTGACGCATGATCAGATCGAGGCCATGACGCTTGCCACAAAGATCGTCGTTTTGAAAGAAGGAGCGATCCAGCAGGTTGGAACGCCTGCGGAAATATACAATCGGCCAGCCAATCTCTTCGTCGCTGATTTTATGGGCTCTCCGGCCATGAACATGCTGAAAGGCCAGATCGTGGAAGCCGGCGGCACGCGCCAGATTGCGATATTCAATGATCAGACGCGGATTGCGCTTCCATCCTCGGTCGTCAACAGCAAACCTGTTGACGGTATGGATGTTATCCTTGGCTTGCGACCGGAAGGTATTACCGATGAAGGTCTGGTTGATCCTGCAGCGACCTCGGTCGCGAGTATTCAGGCGGATGTCAATCTTGTGGAGCCTACAGGCTCGGATACATTCGTGAAGGCCGGGCTTCAGGGAACAGAATTCATCGGACGCGTTCGTGCAGATGTGGCGATCGCTCCACAGCAGCGCTTCACCTTTGCGTTAAATCTCGACAAGGCTGTAGTCTTTGACCCAACAAGTGGAGAGCGTTTGAGCTAGGTGATCGCCTTCGATATAACCTGACGGCAAGTTTTTCCTGTCCGGGCCAATTTCCTGGTCGATACAACGCGTCATCTGAGAACCAGGCGGACCATGGCGATGCGGGTCGTGAAGGCAGGCTCCGGTGGTGGCTTTGCGCTCCGGAGGTCGGTCGACTTTTCGTCTCGTCGAATTTGAGCTGCGATCGGGTGGCGGGTGAGACTTCACGCGAAAGCGAGCCCTTGGAGCAGGAATTCCTTGTGCCTGAAGGGAAATTCCCCCATTTAGGGAGGAGCAATTCCAAATCAAAGGCATCAAAGTATTGGCCGCATTAGCAAAAGAGGCTACAACTCACCTGTGCTACATTAGCAAGGGCGGGATAAATGAGGCTTTCTGCCGGCGCATCCACGTGCTTGGTCGCTGAGGGGACAATCTAGTGCGGGAACTGTTCCGGCTGTCGCGAATCTTTCCAACGGCCTCGATTGGCGTGTACCTGGTAGCGTTGTCGACTGTGGTCGCTATTCCGTTGGTGGTTTATGTTGTGTTCCTCATGCTGGAGCTGGAACAGCGGGATCGCGAGATCTTGGCAGGAAGCACGGCAGAGGACGCGCAGATGGTAGCGCGGTCTATGGACAGAGCCCTCCAGGACATGACGACCACCTTGCGGGTGCTTGCTACATCACCGGAACTTGAAGAGGGAAATCTACAAGCGTTTCACAATCGCACGCAGAACAGTCTTCGCTCCAACTCCGTATACGTGCTCGCTGTTGATGCCGACGGTCAACAGTTGTTGAACACGCGTGTGCCCTTCGGCACCCCATTGAAGAAAATCTCCGATCCGGAATCGCTTTCAGAGGCGCTGAAGAATGGGGTTACCCAGGTCTCCGACGTCTTCTTTGGTGCGACAAGCAGCCAGTTCGTCTTCAACGTGACAATGCCTTTGTCCGCGGATGTCGCACGGGTATCCGGCATTGCAGCTTTGATTATGACCCAGAATGCGGCCAGTCTGGAGCGGCTCATCTCCACGGAAGGTCTCCCGCCTGGATGGTCCGTGGCCATCGCGGATGGAACCGGCAAGGTGGTTACGGCGATTGGCGAAAGTAATGCATCACCAATCAGTTCGTTTCCGAAGGAAACACTAAAGCTGATGTCGGGAATAAACGGCACCATTGAGGATGTGGGTGGTGAACCAAGGCAGATGTACGGATACGCCCAGGTTGTGGGGTCCCCCTGGAGAGCGGTCGTCTGGGGTCCAATCGAAACTGCACAGGCCGCAATCATTACGACATCACGGCAATTGATTACCGGTAGCTTCCTGTTTCTCGGGATCGGCATGCTGTGTGGATATCTTATCGCGCGCCAACTTCGCATCCCGATACGGCAAATTGCCGACATGGCTGAACGAATTGGCAAGGGAGAGATCGTGTCGCCGGTAGAGACTCGTATCCGCGAGGCGAGCCAGATTTCTGTTGCTCTATCCAACGCCTCGTTCGACCGCAGTCAGGCCGAAGACAGGATGCATCTTATCCTTCATGAGCTTGTTCATAGAACCAAGAACATACTTACACTTGTCCAGGCAATGATCAGGCAACTAGCGCGCCAAGAGACTAATATGGAGGAGTTTCAAAAGGCGATATCCGCTCGAATTCAGGGATTAGGCAAATCGATCGAAGCTCTGGCAAGTGAACAGTGGGGCGGTGTACCCCTTAAGCGGCTGGTGGAAATTCAGCTGGATACGTTTGCGGAAGTGGCGGATAGGGTTGAGATTGTGGGAGAGGATTTTACCTTACGGGCGGAGGCTGTTCAAAACCTTGGCCTTGTTCTCCATGAGCTTATCACAAATTCCATCAAGTACGGCGCCCTGTCAGTGCCGGAGGGGCGGATCCGTGTGTCCTGGACCCAAGATGATCCGTCAAACCCAAGCTCCCTCTTGCACCTCAAGTGGCAGGAGGTTGGAGGGCCACCTGCGCAGGAACCAGCTCAAACCGGTTTTGGTACGACAATCATCAAACGCCATGCAGCTGCGGCATTTGGTGGCCAGGTGGATATCCAGTACCTTGGCACCGGCTTGGTATGGACACTCATGGCACCTCTGGAAGCATTCGAACGTGGCCGGGCCGACACACTTGAGGACTTGTTGATCTGAAGACCCGCTTGTCGTGCAGCTATCGAGCGTTGATCTTGCTTGAATTATCTAAAGACGACCGTTTGACAGATCTCGCCCATTAATCGAAGCAGGAATACTGATCTCTTCCTGAGGTGGCCTTGGTAAGGGCAGTTCCACGATTTCAGGCAGGAGAACCTGTGCTTCTCCGTGCTGTTCGGATTTTGTCTCTTTCTCTCCCAAGATCCCAGAATTTCTAAGTAGTTGCTGGAAAAAGCTTTGCATCTGCTGCTCCTTAGGTCGGGAAGCTATCGCAAGTGATGTTCTAACTCCCCTGCAATGCGATCGTTCCACCGACTTGTCCATCGAAACCAAATGTGATGGGTGAATGGAACATAATTCCTACAGCTGAGTTGCCCTTGAATGTTGACGGTCGGTTCGCCGACCGTACCCGTTCTCGATACGCGAGGTTCAGTTGACGGGTAGTTCAGTTTCATGCCGGCATCCGTGGCTCCATCATGTCGCACCGAGGCGACCAGCATTTCTGTCGCCACGAGCACTGACGGTGGCAGCGATGGCTCTTTCATGTGTGATGCTCTCTTCCTGCTCCGGCGTCCAGTCCACGCTGGATCCTGCCGGCCCAGAGGCCACTTCGGTTGCTACGCTCTTTTATGTCATGGTTATCGGTGGCGGGTTGATCTGGATCGGCGTCATCTGGGTGCTGTTTCATGCCGTGCGGCGCTCTGAGCCGTACTCGGACAAAGGAGCTGGCCGTGTCATTTTGTGGTGTGGTGCGATTGTGCCGGTCGTTGTCCTTGCTGGCCTGCTCACTTACGCAGTTTGGCTTATGCCCGACCTGCGTCCCTGGTTTCGCGACGAGCCAGGTGCCTTTCAGCGTATCGAAGTAAGTGGGGAGCAGTTTTGGTGGAGGATCCGATACCTCGATTTCGATGGCGATGTCGTGCTCGAGACGGCCAATGAGGTTGTGATGCCGGTCGGCGAGCCCGTGCTATTCATTTTAAGAACTCCTGATGTCATTCATTCATTCTGGATACCTTCCCTTGGTGGGAAAATGGATATGATCCCAGGACGAACCAACCAGATGGTCCTCGAGGCAACTCGCCCGGGAAATTATCGCGGCGTATGCGCTGAATTTTGCGGATTATCACACGCCTTGATGGCATTCTCTGTAAAAGCCCTTTCCGGTCCCGACTTCGACGCCTGGCTGACATCGCGACGATCCGGCGATGCAGTCACGAAAAGTAAAGAGGGCCTGATCCTCTTCCTTCGACATGGTTGCGACGCATGCCATGCGATCGACGGAACGAAAGCCATGGGGACAATCGGTCCGAACCTATCTGCCTTTGGAGCCCGCCGCAGCGTAGGGGCCGGGGTTCTTGAGAACACGCCGGACAATATTGCCCGCTTCATCCGACAGCCTCAGGTCGTCAAGCCCGGAGTGCATATGCCGTCATTCGCAATGCTGCCTGAGGATGATGTCGAACAAATAGCCCTTTACCTGAAAGGATTGAGATAATGCCCTCGCCATCTTCAAGGGGTCGGCTTTCCGGCAAGTGGACGGGGACAGTGAGCCCCCGACAGCAGGATCAACCAAGAAGGGTTGACATCGCGATCATGCGCTACCCCGCACGTGATGCAGCCCGATCATCCTGCACCAATACCGTTCATTCCTTTCGGGCCAGTGAGGCTTCAACGACAGCAGCGTATACGGGAAATATGTCATTCGACAACTTAGGCAAGCACTGCTTGCCTTCTGGCAATCACAGAAAGGGCACGGGTGTCCTCACCGATCAGATCGCCGAGGATCTTGCGCGTGAAATGCGATGACGAAGGTACTTGGCAACTTTTCTCCCGAGGAGCAAGCAAGCCAGGCGGAACGGCTACGAAAGGTGTGGGCGACGCCAAAGGGGTGGCGCTACTGGACGTCAGTGAACAACAGCCAGATTGGCCTGTGGTATGGAGTGGCAGCATTTGGTTTCATGCTCTTTGCAGGTGTCCTTGCATTGCTCATGCGGCTCCAGCTATCTGTTCCAGAAAATGACCTGTTAACGGCAAATCTCTTTAATCAGGCTTTTACACTGCACGGGACGGTAATGATGTTCCTCTTTGCAGTACCCATTTTCGAAGCGATAGCTATCTTTCTTCTTCCCTCAATGCTGGGTGCTCGCGAATTGCCGTTTCCGCGTCTTTCCGCATTTGGCTTTTGGAGCTTCCTGTTGGGAGGCGTCTTCGTTTGTGGGTCAATCTTCTTTGACTCGGCTCCAAGCACCGGATGGTTTATGTATCCGCCGCTTGCCACCAGCAAAGAGCTGTCCGGGATTGGCGCAGATATCTGGCTGTTGGGGCTCTCCTTCATTGAAATTGCTTCGATTGCTGCGGCAGTCGAGATCATCGTAGGCGTCCTAAAGTGCCGCGCTCCGGGCATGCGTATCAACCTCATGCCGATGTTTGCTTGGTACTTGCTAATCGTCGCAGGAATGATCCTGTTTGCTTTCCCGCCTCTGATTGCGGGCGACATTCTTTTTGAGATGGAGCGGATGTTTGACTGGCCGTTCTTTAATGCAGACCTGGGGGGCGATCCACTCCTATGGCAACATCTTTTCTGGATATTCGGTCATCCGGAAGTCTACATTATTTTTCTTCCGGCCATTGCGCTGATGGCAATGATTGTTCCGACATTTTCACAACGTCCAATCGTTGGCTATTCCTGGATCGTTCTAGCAGCAGTCGGCACAGGTTTTCTCAGTTTTGGCCTGTGGGTGCATCACATGTTCACCACAGGCCTGCCCCAGATTTCATTGGCATTCTTTTCAGCCGCCTCAGAAGCCGTGGCGATCCCCACCGGTGTCCAGATATTCGTTTTCATCGCTACCATGCTCGCTGGCCGTGTCATCCTTTCTGTTCCGATGCTTTTCGGTGCTGGCGGTCTTGCCATCTTCGTAATCGGTGGACTGACAGGGGTTATGGTGGCGCTCGTACCCTTCGACTGGCAGGCACATGACACCTACTTCATCGTCGCTCATCTACACTACGTCTTGATCGGTGGGATGCTCTTTCCGGTGATTGCCGGAATCTACTACTACTTCCCTTTTTTCTCACGCATGAAGCTCAGTGATTTGTGGGGTAAGGTTGCGTTCTGGGTGATGTTCTCCGGGTTTAATATCGGCTTCTTTCCAATGCACCTTTCTGGCCTTCGCGGGATGCCGCGCAGGGTATTTACCTATCCGGAAGACCTGGGTTGGGGCTGGTTCAATCTCGTTTCGACAGTTGGCGCGTTCATATTCGCGTGCGGGGTTTTGATCATAATCGTGGATATCATCCGACCAAAACGAACAATCGATGACCTGAATCCATGGGCTGCCGGAACGCTTGAATGGACAAATGACCCGCGTGAGAGCTGGGGCATGCGGTCCGTTCCGATCATCACCAGCCGCTATCCCCTTTGGGAACAACCCAATCTCAAACGGGACATCGAGGATGGGCGGTTCTATCTGCCGGATGCGAGAACAGGACATCGGGAAACGCTCGTCACGTCGGTCTTGAATGCAGACCCAATACAATGTCTTCGCGTCGGCGGCACGTCTTACGTCACCATCGTGTCAGCAATTTCCTTGGGGGGTGTCTTCATTGCTCTGACATTTCATTGGTGGACGTTTGCCGTTGTGTGTGCAGTCGTTGCATTTGCGGCTATCGTCTATTGGCTCTGGACCGGCACGGCTGAGATACCGGAGGCCTACGAGATGGATGTCGGTCTCGAAACGAGGTTACCGATCTATACGTCTGGACTGCCCTCTGTCGGGTGGTGGGCCATGTTTATCACCATGGTTGGTGACGGCACGGCCTTCGTCAGCCTCATCTTCGGGTATTTTTTCTATTGGACGATCCACAAAGACTTCACAGCAGGTATCACAGGCCCCGGGATCTTATGGCCGATGGTGGCGACTGTGGTCTTTCTGCTGTCCTTTGGTCTGATGCTGGTGGCGCGACGTCTCAATCGTCAAGGTTCTATTCGTAGCACCCGAGCCATCCTGGGAATATCTGCTACTGCAACACTTGCGGCGTCGGCCGCCGGGCTGATGGGGCCGATTGTGCATGGGATGGAACCGGCTTCGCATGTCTATCCTGCAATCGTATGGATCCTCGTTATTTGGACAATAATACATGCGTTCATCGGCTGCATCATGCAGTTCTACTGCCTGGCCCGTAGCTTTGCCGGCATAATGACCCCTCGTTATGATCAAGATATCGTCAATGTAACCCTTTACTGGCATTTCCTGGTGATTACCGCTGTTGTGACGTTCGGAACCATTGGCTTGTTTCCGGTGTTGAGGTGACGCCATGAAGCATTACCTCCCTCGTGAAGTGGAAAGCCTCTGGACCCTGTTTACGGCACCGATTGTCTGGGGTCTGCACTTTGTGCTCTGTTACACGATTGTCGCGGTCTATTGCGAAAAGTCCGCCATCTGGAATGTCGAGTTCCGTGATGTGAGGATCGTGCTTGCACTGGTGACATTCGCTGCTCTCGCAATGATCGTATTGTCGGCTCTACTCGCATGGCGGCAATGGAACTTCGGTACAGGGGACCCTCCACATGACCAGCCGACCGACCATGACAGGCGGCTTTTTCAAGGCTTTGCGACGCTACTGCTTTCCGGATTGAGCTTCATTGCCATCGTGTATGTCGCCCTGCCTCTGGTTTTTATCGCGGGATGCTATTGATGAAGAAGCTATTACTCGTCACCGGCGTTGTGTGGCTTGCGGTAGTGTGGGGAGTAATCCTTCCTTTATCGGATCGGCAGTCATTCTCGGTCCACATGGTCGTACATATGTCAGTCGTTGCCGGCATTGCACCACTCGTCGCAGCCTATATTTCCGGGTCCCGCTATGACCTAACCATGCGTCTACCATGGTTCACACCAGTTTTTGCGTCTATCCTCGAAATGGTGGTCGTATGGGGGTGGCACCTTCCGGTGAGCCGCCGACTTGCGGAAGTGCATGTGATCGTGACGATCCTAGAGCAGATGTCCTTTATCGGGGTGGGGCTCTTGCTCTGGTTGACTTGTCTGGGTGGAGCATTGGATGGTCATGCTGGCCGTCGGCTTGCCGGTGTCTTCGGTCTGCTCTTTACTTCCATGCACATGACGCTTCTTGGGGCACTTCTCGCTCTATCGCCACGCTCACTTTATGGTGACGGACAGGTTACGTGTTTTGGAGTTTCGATCAGCCCAATCGTCGACCAACAAGTTGGCGGAGTGATCATGCTGCTCGTCGGCGCTGTCGCCTATCTGCTTGGAGGCATCGTATTACTTGCATCAGTGCTTGAGCCACGCCAAGTCTCTGGAGAACGGCTGTGATTATCCGGTGGAAGCACATACTGGTTACAATTGCCGCAATGGCGAGTGCCGGTATCCTGGTTGGCTGGATGGGGTTGATTGGGGTCGGAGCGAGTGGCGGCCACTGGGCGATTACCGACTGGTTCCTTCATTGGGTGATGCGCAATTCTGTGCGCACGGCAGCTCTTTCACTAGAGGCACCAGAATTGGATAATGCGGCATACTTGCCGTTTGCGGCGGGCCATTATGAAACAGGCTGTGCGATATGTCATGGCTCACCGGCGCAACCTAGATCGGATGCCGTGCTCGCCATGCTGCCAGTTCCTCCTGATTTGAAGGCAACCGCATCGACATGGTCGGATGAACAGCTTTTCCAGATCATTCAACATGGAATTAAGTTTACCGGGATGCCCGCCTGGCCCGCACAAACGCGGCCTGACGAGGTCTGGGGAATGGTTGCCTTTGTGCGAAAGTTGCCGGAGATGACCGCGGACGAATATTATCGGCTATCTGGTCTCCATCTGCCACCTATGGAAGGTGAAGTCTCTCCACTGCCGATCACCTGTGAAAGCTGCCACAGTGAACGCAAGCTTCATGCCTCAAGCCTGGTTCCAAGCTTGGCAGGACAGTCGGAAGCCTATCTGTTGGAAAGCCTTCGCGCCTATAGCGAAGGCCAAAGACCAAGCGGTGTGATGGGCGTGGCGGTTGGAACGCTGCCTGATGAGGCATTACCTAGTCTGGCACGCTACTATGCCGGTCAGTCACGCCTGAAACGATCGGCTACGACGCCCGCTGCGGTGCTCGAGGCGGGGCGTCTTCTTGCCGAAAACGGTCGTGCAGACAAGAAGATTCCAGCCTGCCTTTCCTGTCATGAGAAACCCGGAGCAAATCCTGTATATCCCTTCATTGCGGGTCAAGGTCGGGCCTACCTGGAGCGGCAATTACGACTGTTCAAGGCAGGGAATAGAGGCGGAACACGCTATAGCCATCTCATGACGAAGGTGGCTCGAGGCCTATCTGAAGACGACATTGTTGCTGTGAGCGCATATTTTGCACAACGGCAAAAGTGATTGGTGCCAGACCCGGGTTCAATTTAAACGCTGCTGCCTGATCGCGGCTAGGTTGATATCAAGAAAACAAGGCCCGCGAAATGGGTGGCACCGTAGCCACTCCCAGGTACAAGTTTAATCGTAATCTGTAGAAGCACGACTTCTTGCGGCCTCTAGAATTGTTCGCAACTCCCTGGCCGCGGCGTTTTCGATCGCGAAGCCGATGTCCGGAATCGCTCCAGGATCTTCCTCGTTTGCCTTGAACGTTGCATCATCACGCAGACGTCGCAGGAACTGCGTGATTGTCACTTCGCCACCAATCATAGCGGCGAGTATATCGATCATCAGCTCTCTATGTGCATTGAGCCGACCCTCCAAATCGTTTGCAGTCAAAGTACTCATGATTGATCTCCTTGTCGTCCACTCGACTATTCCCAGAGGGAGAGTGTTTCTGGCCATCTCGAAGAGCAACTTGTTTGATGCCTCTTCTTGATGGCACTTCTGGCTTGTAGGCAGATGCGGCGACCCCTGTGAAAACCGGACTGGCGAAATCCGATCTGGACGCCGGCCGGGTTGCGTTCAGGGTAACGTTGCGCTGCGGGAGAGCCAGAAGATAAGCGGTGTATGTTGGCAACCCTGCTCGGTTGATCCTGATGTCGGGCGAAAGCGTCCCCACTGCCGGCAAACCCCCGTCTTTAAGAGCGGGGAGACGTTACAGCCATCTTTGAATTTCTGTTGTCTGTAGTATGCTCTGAAATTGCTCATAAAGGTTGTGCATTTGCCATTCGACATTTACGGCTGCCACCAATCGAGAACTGCTGCGGTCGTAGAGACGCTTAGCTGGGTAGAAAAACGTCGCTGATAGAGCTGAAGCGTTGCGTCGTGGGTTTCATCAGAAGTACTGCAAATCCCGTCCTTCAGGAGGATGATGGCGTAACCCAGATCGACCGCGCCCATGATCGCTGCCAGTACACAAACATCTGTCTCGCCGCCCGAGACGACAAGCGTCGTTACTTTCTCGCGGCGTAAGTAATCGTGCAGGGATCCGTCAATCCACGGCGAATATGTGGCTTTATCGAAAACTACGGCCGGAGGTGCAACAGCGCGCAACTCCGGGAGGATATCGACCATGTCGTGCCCCAAAATCTCGCGTGTCATCATTGGCCATTTTTCGTAATAGAGTTTCCAAGTCCCATATGCGTCGCTGGGGCGCGGAGGAGGCAAGAATCGAGTAAAGACGGTTTGAGCTGGATGGGCAGTTGCAAGAGAGGCTACGGGCACGCGGACCCTTTCCATCCATGGTATGTTCCAGGGCGTAGCATCGGCAAACATCCGCTGCATATCAACGCAAAGATGACGGCAGCGGCTTAAATCCTTCACTCTCAAGCTCCTGTCTTTGTCGTGTCCCGCAAGAACGATCCTCGGTCAGAAAGGTTCCGGGAACTGTCTCAAAGCTCGTGCGTTTGACACAGCATGATTACAGGAGGCCGAGATGCAGGAGGAACTTCGGATTTACAGGCTTGTGCCTATTGCGGCAGCTTCTGATCCCAACTGGCAGAACAGCCAGCCGCAAGGGGAAGTTGTTGTGCGTGCACGTACATCAGGTGATGCGCGGATTGTGGCGGCTGACGCCGAGCTTGATTTTACAGAAGTTGATGCGTTGCCAGCGGAAGGAAACTCGACGGAGATGGCTAGTGCGTTCCGCAATGAGAAGCTTTATACGGTTGTCTGTGATGAAAGCGGAACATACCCTGCTGCAGGTCAAAGAGCAGTACTAGACGGTTTCGTCCGCGTGGATAACATCATTTCGACACAAGTCGAATGATAGCTAGGTCTGTTTCTGAAACTTCTTGGACAAGGCTTTTTGAAGCTGTTCAGCCAGTTCTAGAAGGCGACCTGGTACAGGCTCTTTTTCAATCTCGCCGAGAAGGACCGATACTTCGCGAGTGACCCGTCGCCCCAGCCGAGGATCCGTTTCGGTGTTTTGATCAATTTTCTTCGTCATTCCGACCTCTGGGGATGATAAGCCGGTGACCTCCAGCAGTCTCTCCCGAAAACTTCGTCATTCTTCCATACAACAATATGGGAACGTTCGGAAATACGAAAAATGCGAGCTCGAATGCAGGACGGATGGCGAATGTAGGGTTCTTCGAAGAGGTTTATCGCCGAGCTGGCGGAGTTCCTGTAGGGATTGACGTTACTGTCGTTGAAATTGGATCACTAGCCGGGAATGTATCCTCTAGGCCTTCCTCGAGCTGATCTTCGAGTTCTGCCTTATCTTTCAGTTTGCGAGCACTTTGTGTCACGTTCTGTTTCGGTTGCAGCTTGTCTTGTCTCGGATTGTTCGTCGTCATGTCCGTGTCCTCTGTTTCCGATGTCCTGAAACGCTGATGCCGAAGGATAGTTCCGGTGCCGGATCGGAACAAATTTACCGAAAGGGCCGTTGAGTGGAAGGTGAATTGGAGAGAACATCTTGGCATCACGCATATTCTGGAAAGGATATCTGAAACTGTCGCTCGTTACATGTCGGGTCAGCATGGCGCCGGCTGTCTCTGAAGCGGGCAAGGTTCGGTTCCACAATATCAATCGCAAAACCACAGTCGCGTTCTGAGCCAATATGTTGACGCAGTGACAGGAGAGGCGGTCGAGGACGAGGAACAGGTCAAGGGTTACCCGAAGGGTGAAGGCGACTATGTCTTGTTGGAGGATGAGGAGATTGAAGATATCGGGTTAGAAAGTACTCGGACGATTGATATTGAGACGTTTGTACCAATCGAAACGATTGGTTGGATCTGGTATGATCGACCTCACTATCTGACTCCGGAAGATGATGTGAGTGCCGAAGCGTTCGCAGTTATACGCGAGGCAATGGCGGTGTCGGGTGTGGCTGGGATAGCGCGTCTGGTGATGTATCGGCGGGAACGGGCTGTACTTCTTGTCCCGAAGGATGAAGGCATTGTGACATGGACATTGCGATATGGCAGCGAAGTTCGTGATGCCAAGAATTATTTCGACGATGCTGACATAGTGAAGCCGACATCCCAACATCTGACAATGATGAAGAAGCTGATCAAGGGACGGACCGAACCGTGGAATCCATCAATGGCCGATGATCCGGTGCAGGACAACTTGCTGAACATCATCGCAGAGCGCAACAAGACCAAGAAGGTGAAGAAGCAGCCGAAAGCGAAGCAAGAGGAGCCCAGCAATGTGATCGACATCATGAGTGCGCTCAAGAAAAGTCTCGCGTCTGAACGCAAGGTCTCCCCAAAATAACGACACAGTGACGATCTTCGATCGCTCCGCAGCAAGCATTGGAATTCCATGAATGCTCATTGCCGATCCGTATCGGAATGTGTCGAACGCGATCGTCAATACATTGCCGCAACGCATCAAGAAGATTGGAAGCCTTAGGTATCTTGGTCTTATTCTTCTTGGGAAGCGTGCGACCTTCCATCTTTGCCTTGATCAGTTTGGAAAGGGCAGTTTCATAACGGTCATCGAATTTGGTCGGGTCGAAGCTGCCTTTCTTTGTTGCAATGATGTGTTCTGCAAGTTCAAGCATTTCACCGTCAATCTTGAATGTCGGGATATCCGCAAAGGCTTCTTTTGCCGCCTGCACTTCGTGGTCGCAATTAGACCCTGATCACCGGGCCGGATGAGTAACGTGCGAAGCCGTCGAAAAAGCACGGTACGGGAGAGTGCTGCAACATTCTGTTGCTGCAACCCAGCACGGATCAATTCATAGATATCGCTTGCTGCCTGATTGACCGGAGCAAGGTAATAGGGCCGGTCAAGGAAGATAGTGTCGATCTCTTCGCAGGGTATGAAGGCATCCAGCGCCAGTGTCTTGTTACTGTCTGGTACAGCTGACTTGATTTCGTCCGGCTCCAGTACGACGTATCGGCCGTCTGCCATTTCATATCCCTTGACGATTTGGTCATCGTCGAGTTCTCGTCCAGTATCGGCGTCGATATATTGTCGGTGCACGCGGTGTCCCGTTTCGCGGTTAAGGATATGCAGGCTTACCCGGTCGGAAGTGGAAGCCGCGGTGTAGAGCGCTACCTGGCAGTTCAGCTCACCAACCTTCAGATAGCCTTTCCAATTTGCGCGCGGCGCCAAAATATAACCTCCCTAAAAGCCATTCAACGGACATTAAGGGATTTCGTTCCCGTTCAACCGCTTCATGGTCACTTAAGTTCAACTAGTGCGTCGTTGACTGGAACCAAAAGTGTGAAACATGCGTTTGCCACCGTCAATCCCGCCATCGATACGCGAAGAGGTAGGCAACGGTGTCTGAGTCGCAGTTGAATCGTGATCCCCCGCGCGCAGACATCGTTCGGCTCATTCCCGCGCTGCGTGCGTTTGCACGCACTTTCTGCAGGGATCCCGCCGATGCTGATGACCTGGTCCAGGAGACACTGATGAAAGCGTTGGCCAACCTGGATAAATTCGAGCCAGGAACCAAGCTGAAATCGTGGCTTTTTACTATCATGCGCAACACCTTTTATACGCGAACCAAGGTTTTGGGGCGAGAGGCGCCGGGTGCTGATCAGCCCGTTTCAGGCGATACCCCGATTGCCGCAACTCAGGAGATAAGTGCACGCGCAAAGGAAGTGGAGCGCGCGCTGCAAAAGCTTCCGCCACACTATCGTGAAGTCTTGACCCTCGTGGCTATCCTTGGTGAAAGCTACGAAGCCACCGCAGAGATTTGCGATTGCGCGATTGGCACGGTCAAAAGTCGTCTGAACCGTGCTCGCCATCAGATTCTTCAGGAATTGGGTGAGGAAGCCCGTTAAATGATATCACGCGAGCACGCGGTATCTTATTCACCTTAGCAAGGTGTAAATAAGCACACGGTCGCATAGCGCTTTTCGCTCGCCGCCGTCGTTTCTTGCCTTCATGAGACGTGACTGATGGCAAAAGGAACAAGGACCAAATCTTTGAAGATGTTCAATCCAACGTCCTTGTTTTAGCTGGAACCTTTATGGAGGCGGTGTGTTGACGAGCGACGGTGCGTGGCGTTCGCAACGAGTGGGTTCCGGGGTCGAATAGGATTTCAGTAATGGCAATTTTGATTACGGCGACTTTGTTTACGCTCATCGGAGCTGTGTTGACTATTGGCGGTGGCCAACTCGTGGCACTTGGTGGAAGTGTCTATTACCTGATTGTTGGCATCGCTTTTGTCTTCACGGCCATACTGCTCTATCTGCGCAAGCAGGCAGCGCTTAGTCTTTATGCCTTGGTCATCGTTGGTTCACTCGTCTGGGCCATCTGGGAGGTCGGCCTGGACTGGTGGCAGCTCGGGCCTCGTGGCGGTGTCATAATCCTACTCGGATTTTGGCTGCTAACACCTTGGATCCGACGTCCACTAGGCTTTCAGAGCCCCACTGGCGAAAACTATCCCGTCAGAGCCTTGCTGCTCGTTGCGTCGCTGTTAGTCTCGGTCGCCGTCGCAGGCGTATCGATGTTCATGGACCCACACAAGATTGAGGGAGATCTGCCAACTGAAACGGTCGTGGCAGCGCCAAGAATGGGTAACCCGGTGCCTCCAGGCGAGTGGCACCAGTACGGACGCACTAATTTTGGACAACGCTATTCTCCGCTCGACCAGATTAATGTCGATAATGTCAATAAACTTGAGGAAGTCTGGCGTTTTCAGACCGGGGACGTAAAGCTGCCGGAAGATGTGGGAGAGACAACCTACCAGGTAACTCCGCTCAAGGTGGCGAACACCCTCTATCTCTGTACTCCCCACAACTGGGCCATCGCCCTCGACGCCACGACAGGTCAGCAACGATGGAAATTCGATCCAAATGCCGGCCTCAATCCTGACAGGCAACATCAAACCTGCCGCGGTGTCGCCTATTATGCTGATCCGGCAGCGGAAGCCGGTACGTCTTGCGCAGAGCGTGTCTATTTGCCGACATCCGATGCGCGGTTAATCGCGCTTGACGCGATAAGCGGCGATATTTGTACGTCCTTTGCGGAACAGGGAACGTTACGATTGGAAGTCGGCATGCCATACAACCCGGCTGGCTATTACTATTCTACTTCGCCTCCGGTTATCGTGGGGGATAAGATAATCATTGGTGGTGCCGTAAACGATAATTACTCAACGCAATCCCAGTCAGGTGTCATCCGAGCATTTGATGTCGATACCGGTGAGCTTATCTGGAACTGGGACTCCGGCAATCCAGCAGAGACGACGCCGCTACCGGAGGGGCAAACCTATACGGCCAATTCTCCCAATAGTTGGTCGGTATTCAGCGTCGATGAACAATTGGAAATGGTCTACATACCACTTGGCAATCAAGTGCCAGATCAACTCGGAATGGGACGAAGTGAGGCGGTCGAGAAATACTCGTCGTCGGTCGTCGCACTCGATGTCAATACAGGCACTGACCTATGGGTCAGGCAAACTGTTCATCATGACCTGTGGGATATGGATGTGCCCGCCCAGCCGGTTCTTCTGGATATCACCCAGGCGGGTGGTTCTGTTGTGCCGGCACTTGTCCAGCCGACCAAACAGGGCGACATCTACGTGCTCGATCGTCGCACCGGCGAACCACTTGTCGAGGTCACGGAAGAACCCGCCCCGGGCGGTGCAATTCCTGAGGACTTCACCTCTCCTACTCAGCCGACCTCAGCCCTGACCTTCAAACCGGAACCTTTGGAAGAGAAGGATATGTGGGGTATCAGCATGTTCGACCAGATGATATGCCGCATCAATTTTCATCAACTGAACTATGAAGGTCGCTACACGCCTCCATCATTAAATGGCACGCTTGTATATCCCGGAAATTTCGGCACGTTCAACTGGGGTAGTTTGGCCGTTGATCCGGAGCGACAGGTAATGTTCGCGATGCCCACCTACCTTGCCTTTACCTCCAAGTTGGTGCCACGTGAAGAAATTCCACCCAAAGGTGACGATGAGAAGGGAAGCGAGCAGGGATTGAACCGGAATGAAGGGGCTCCATACGGCGTCTACATGGGGCCGTTTCTTGGCCCGCTACAGATCCCTTGCCAAGCCCCACCCTGGGGCTACGTTGCCGGTGCTGACCTGCGGACAGGTCAGATCGCCTACAAGCGCCGAAATGGTACAGTTTACGACATGACGCCTTTGCCTTTGCCCTTCAAGGTCGGGGTGCCGGGAATTGGAGGGCCAATGATTACCAAGGGCGGGGTCGCATTCCTTGGCGCAGCAGTCGATGACTTTCTTAGGGCATATGACCTGACAACCGGAAATGTCTTGTGGACGGCGCGGTTGCCCGCTGGAGGACAGGCTACGCCGATGACTTATGCCGTGGAAGATGGCCGCCAGTTTGTTGTGATGGTTGCTGGTGGTCATGGATCCATCGGTACAAAGCCAGGAGACTACGTTATCGCTTATGCTTTGCCACAGGATTGAGAAAGGGGCCTCTCAGGCCCGTTTCCATGTGGCCACGATGAAAGGTTATCGGCGCGGCCAACGTTTGAGCATCTGACGGGATTCGTTGACAAATTTAGATGCGCTCTTGCCTATTCATCCGTAAAGCCGTGGATAGCCTGCTCTGCAAGTTCTTCCTCAGACAACGCTGGACGCAGAAAGGCATCCTGATTGGTACGGACAGCGGAAAATATGTAATCGGAGACGAAGCGGACCCGTGGGACATTGCTGAGATCGCGGTGGCAGACCAGCCAGTAATTGCGGGTGAGGGTCACTTCGCTCGGAAGCACGATAGTCAGGTCTGGCTGTGTCCGTGCGATGAAGTGAGGCAGGATGCAGAGACCGAATCCATTTTTCGTTGCAGTAAGTTGAGCGAAAATGCTGGAGCTTTGAAAGCGGCACTTGATGCCCGGATGTACGTCGCCAAGATAATCAAGTCCGGGCGCAAAGATCATGTCCTCGATGTATCCAATGAACGGGTGTGCGAGAAGGTCGTTGCGGCTGCGGATAGGTGGCGCCTTTGCAAGATAATCGGCTGATGCGTAGATGTTGAGATTGTAGTCGGTGATCTTTTCGGTGGTGTACGGTCCAGCTTTTGGAGGATCGAGCGTCACGGCAATGTCAGCCTCTTTGCGCGACAGGGACATGATCTGCTGGATTGTTACCAACTCGAGAGAAATGTTGGGGTGCTGCCTATAAAACGCACCCATCCGTTGTGTGAAGAAGAAGTTAGCAAAGCCTTCGGGCGCACTCATTCGAATCACACCCCGGTGTGCTGTTGCTCCGGTGGCTATATCGGCATGGAGGCGATCTGTTTCGGCCTCGATCTTTTCTGCAGTTTCGACAAATCGTTGACCAATCGTCGTAAGTACATAGCCGCGCGGATTGCGTTCAAAGAGTTTTACCTTGAGGGCGAATTCCAGCCTGTCTATGCGCCTAGATACGGTCGCATGACTGCTGCGCAGGTGCCGCGCTGCCGTAGAAAGTTGTCCAGTTCGGGCTACAGCCAGGAAATACTGGAGGTCGTCCCAAGTGAAGTTCGGATTTACTACCATCGCCGATATGTTCAAAAATGCACAGAAGCTGTTTGTAATTAGTTCGCAAGATTGCCTTGCGTCAACTGCGAAATTCCGGAACCATGCGCACGGCAAGGGCTGCCTCGAGGAGGGGGCTCCCAAATTTGAACAGACTCGCAATCTGACTTTCTCGGGGAGGAGAATATCATGCGGAAGAATATCGTCACATCACTCGCGATCCTGCTTGCGGGCAGCACAGCTGCCCTGGCACAAAGTGCGTCGGACGGCAAAGTCAAGATCGGTATTCTCAATGACCAGTCCGGTGTCTATGCTGACTTCGGAGGCAAATCTTCGGTAGAAGCTGCCAAAATGGCTATCGAAGACTTTGGTGGTAGCGTTCTTGGCGTTCCGATTGAACTCGTGGATGCAGATCATCAAAACAAGCCCGATATCGCGTCCAATATTGCGCGCCAATGGTATGATACTGACCAGGTTGACGCGATCATGGAACTGACGACATCGTCGGTAGCGCTTGCGGTGCAGGCACTCAGCAAGGAAAAGAAGAAGATCAATATCGTCACTGGCGCTGCGACAACTGATCTTACGGGACCCCAGTGCAGCCCTTATGGTTTTCATTGGGCCTACGATACGCATGCCCTGGCTGTGGGGACCGGTGGTGCCCTTGTGAAGCAGGGGGGTGACAGTTGGTTCTTCCTCACGGCTGATTACGCCTTTGGTTACTCGCTTGAGGAACAGACCAGTGATTTTGTAAAGTCTGCGGGCGGTACGGTAGTCGGCGCGGTCCGTCATCCACTTGCCACCAATGATTTCTCTTCCTTCCTCCTGCAAGCGCAGTCCTCGGGTGCAAAGGTGATAGGACTGGCCAATGCGGGTCTTGATACGTCCAATGCAATCAAGCAGGCAGCGGAATTCGGGATCACTGCTGGCGGTCAGAATTTGGCGGCCCTCCTGTTTACTCTGGCCGAGGTCCACGGTCTTGGTGTGGAAGCAGCACAGGGCCTCACATTGACTGAGGGCTACTATTGGAATTTTGATGACGAGAGTCGTGAGTTTGGTGAACGCTTCTTTGAGCGGACAGGCAGGATGCCGAATATGATCCACGCAGGCACATATTCCTCCGTGCTCCAATATCTCAAGGCAATCAAGCAGGCCGGAACGGACGAGACCGAGGCCGTCGCCAAGGCGTTGCACGAAATGCCGGTGGAGGATTTCTTTGCTCGCGATGGTGTCGTTGCTCCGAACGGTCGAATGATCCACGACATGTATCTACTTCAGGTCAAGAAGCCTGGCGAAAGTGATACTCCGTGGGACTACTTCAATGTACTGGCAACGATTCCTGGCGCGGAAGCCTACATTGATCCGGCCAAGAGTGGCTGTGAACTGGTGAAGTAAGCCTATGGCGCAGTCAGCGTTGCAAACGCATGAGGAACCGCGGGTGGTGCTTTCCGCCCGCGGCCTTACACGAATATTCGGGGCCTTTGCTGCTGTGAAGGATGTTGATCTTGACGTCCATCATGCTCGTGTTCATGCTCTTATAGGGCCCAACGGCGCCGGTAAGACGACAGTTTTCAACCTTCTTACCAAGTTCCTGCAGCCCACGGCTGGCCGAATTACGCTCCTTGGCATGGATATTACCAACACCGCCCCCGACAAGGTGGCACGTATGGGTCTGGTCCGTTCATTCCAGATTTCGGCGGTGTTTCCTTATCTGACAGTTCTTGACAATGTACGAGTTGCTTTGCAGAGACCAAGTGGTCTCTCGACACAGTTCTGGCTTCCGATTTCGGCGCTCAATCGTCTGAACGAAAGGGCGGATGAACTTCTTGCCGCGGTCGGGCTCCAAAATGAACGCAACGTGTTGGCCGCCGATCTTTCTTATGGACGAAAACGCGTTCTAGAGATCGCCACGACTTTGGCCCTGGATCCGAAGGTTCTGCTACTTGACGAACCCATGGCGGGGATGGGGCAGGAAGATATCGGTACAGTGTCAGGCATTATTCGAAGCGTCGCCAAGGAACGGGCAGTTCTCATGGTGGAACACAATCTGTCGGTCGTTGCTGACATCTGCCATCACGTCACTGTTCTGCAACGTGGCGAGATACTTGCCGAGGGTGACTATGACACGGTCAGCCAGGATCCGCAGGTCAGATCCGCCTATATGGGTACGGAGGACGCATGAGATGAAACCTCTGCTTCAGGTATCCGGCCTTAATGCCTGGTATGGTGAAAGCCATGTGCTCCACGGTGTCGACATGACTGTCGGTGAGGGCGAGATGGTCACCATTCTTGGCCGCAACGGTGTCGGCAAGACGACCACGCTGCGAACCATTATGGGGATCGTCCGTGAGCGCAAGGGGCAAATTGTATTTGATGGCAAGGACATGATGACCGTGCCTTTGCATCGGACAGCGCACGCTGGCATGGGCTTTGTCCCGGAAGAGCGCGGGATTTTTGCGACATTGACAGTCGAGGAAAATCTGATGCTGCCGCCCACGGTTGCCGAGGGTGGCATGCCGATTGATGAGATTTATGAACTTTTCCCGAATCTCCATGAACGGCGGACAAGTCCTGGAACGAAGCTATCTGGTGGTGAGCAGCAGATGCTGGCGATCGCACGTATCCTGCGAACTGGTGTTCGATTGCTCATCCTGGACGAGCCGACAGAAGGCCTCGCGCCCGTGATTGTCCAGCGTATTGGTGAGGTTTTGAAAAAACTAAAGCAACGGGGAATGACCGTCCTTCTGGTTGAGCAGAATTTCCGATTTGCCAGCAAGGTCGCGGATCGTTTTTATTTGATGGAGCATGGGCAGATGGTTGCAAATTTCCCAGTCCATGAGCTTCAGGACCGGATGGGTACGCTTCACAAAGTCTTGGGGGTCTAATGATGATCTTCGGTATCCCGATACAAGCGTTCTTGGGGCAATTACTGATCGGCCTCATCAACGGTTCATTCTATGCGCTTCTCAGTCTTGGTCTTGCCGTGATCTTCGGCCTGTTGCGCGTCATCAATTTTGCTCATGGCGCCCAATACATGTTGGGTGCCTTCATGGCGCTGCTGTTGCTGCAGTATCTTGGCATCAACTACTGGTTTGCTCTTGTTATAGGGCCAGTGCTGGTCGGCATATTTGGAGCTGTGGTCGAAAGAACCATGCTCAGCCGTCTCTACAAGCTTGATCCTCTCTACGGACTGTTGTTCACCTTCGGTCTTGCACTCGCGATTGAGGGAACTTTTCGCTATTACTATGGTGTTGCCGGACAACCATATTCAGTGCCGGCAGTCCTTGCAGGTGGAACCAATCTGGGTTTCATGTTCCTGCCGATTTACCGTGGCTGGGTTGTCGTGGCCTCGCTTATTGTCTGTATTGGTACATGGCTCCTCATAGAGAAAACAAAACTTGGTTCTTACCTGCGAGCCGCAACAGAAAACTCTATACTCGTACAAGCGTTCGGCGTGAACGTGCCGATACTTCTTACCGTGACCTATGCTCTTGGTGCCGGGCTGGCCGCATTCGCGGGAGTTCTGGCAGCTCCAATCTATCAGGTATCACCACTTATGGGCACGAACCTCATCATTGTTGTGTTCGCAGTTGTCGTCGTCGGAGGGATGGGGTCAGTCATGGGAGCCATTGTGACCGGGTATATGCTGGGTGTTGCAGAAGGACTTACGAAAGTCTTCTATCCCGAAGCGTCGAATATCGTAATTTTCGTGATTATGGCGATCGTACTGCTGATCCGGCCGGCAGGGCTTTTTGGACGGGATGTGTAGAATGCATAACTTGACCCATAGCACGACCACGAAGATCGGTGCTGAACGATCGGTAGCGGCACATTACACCTACAGTGCTTTCATAGTTGCCGGATTGGTGCTCTTGATTGCTGCTCCTGCCTTCTTCTATCCGATCTTCTTGATGAAGCTCCTGTGCTTTGCGCTTTTTGCCTGTGCCTTCAACTTACTCCTTGGCTATACGGGTCTTCTATCCTTTGGGCATGCAACATTCTTTGGAGGAGCAGCATACTTTACGGCCCATGCTGTAAAGGAATGGGGATGGACACCGGAAATCGGCGTGCTCTTCGGTGTCGCGGGGGCGGCAATCCTTGGGCTCGTAATGGGCTTTGTAGCGATTCGTCGCCAGGGCATCTATTTCGCGATGATCACCTTGGCCCTTTCGCAGATGTTTTTCTTTTTCTGCCTTCAGGCCGAGTTTACCAAAGGTGAAGACGGTATCCAACAGGTCCCGCGTGGCCATCTTTTCGGGCTTATCGATCTCCATGTCCCGACGAACATGTACTACTTCGTGCTGACAATCTTCGTGCTGGGTATGCTGATCATCTGGCGCTTCATCAATTCACCGTTCGGCATGATCCTCAAATCGATCCGCGAAAATGAAGCGCGAGCGACATCTCTGGGATATTCGGTGGCACGCTATAAACTGGGGGCGTTTGTGATGTCAGCTGCCCTTTCCGGTCTCGCCGGTGGCGTCAAGGCACTCGTCTTCCAGTTTGCAACGCTGACCGATGTTGCGTGGCAAATGTCCGGCGAAGTGATCCTGATGACACTTCTCGGAGGCATCGGAACGCTTATAGGACCGATTTTCGGCGCTGGTTTGGTGGTCACGTTGCAGAACTATCTTGCGACGTCCGACTTCCCGGTCACGGTTATTACCGGGATTGTGTTCATGGCCTGCGTACTGGTTTTTCGACGTGGCATCGTCGGCGAGTTCTACGCTTCGCGTCTCGGTCGCAAGCTTGGATTCGAGCATCGGATCTAGCAATAGACGGGTATGTCGGGCGGCACGCCCTGCAGGATAAAATTGGGTAGTTTGGATCGCAGGTTTGGCTTGTGGTGGCGACGGGTCTTTGGAGGTAGAAGGATGGACCGGTTTGATTATATCGTCGTTGGTGCGGGAAGCGCGGGCTGTGTTCTGGCCAACCGGCTGTCCGCCGACAACCGCACTCGGGTATTACTTCTCGAGGCCGGCGGCAACGACAACTATCACTGGGTTCATATTCCTGTAGGCTACCTCTATTGCATCAACAACCCACGCACGGACTGGTGCTATCAAACCGAGAGTGAGAAGGGTCTCAATGGTCGTTCACTTCTCTATCCACGCGGAAAACTGCTTGGCGGTAGTTCATCTATCAACGGCATGATCTACATGCGTGGTCAGGCGCGCGACTATGATCTATGGCGACAAATGGGCTGTACAGGGTGGGGATGGGACGAGGTCCTTCCCTATTTCAAGAGGTCGGAGGACTATTACAAGGGTTCCGATGGAGACCACGGTTCCGGTGGCGAATGGCGGGTGGAGAAGGCGCGTGTCCGCTGGGCAGTCCTGGAGGCTTTTCAAAGAGCTGCAGAGGAAGCCGGTATACCGATAACCGATGATTTCAACCGCGGGGACAATGAGGGTTCCGGATATTTTGATGTCAACCAACGGGCTGGAATTCGGTGGAATGCCTCCAAAGCCTTCCTTCGTCCCGCCCGAGATCGTCGCAACCTGAAGATCATGACAAAGGCGCATGTTCGCCGCCTCCTTGTCAGGGAGGGCAATGTCAGTGGTGTAGAATACCAGCGCGATGGTGAAACGAGACAGGCTCACGCATCTGTGGAAACGGTGCTATGTGCCGGGTCGATCGGTAGCCCGCAAATTCTGGAGCTTTCAGGAATAGGACGGGGAGGGGTACTTCACAAAGCCGGTATCGAGGTCGCAAAGGAGGTGAATGGTGTCGGGGAAAACCTTCAGGACCACCTCCAGCTGCGTATGGTCTACAAGGTGACAGGCGTTCCGACTCTCAATGAGAAGGCATCGCGTCTGCTTGGCAAGGCATCCATCGGTCTGGAATACGCACTTCACCGCACAGGTCCGATGTCGATGGCCCCGAGCCAACTCGGCATCTTTACACGTTCGGGGGCAGATAAGGAGATGCCGGATTTGCAATATCATATCCAGCCAGTATCTCTCGACAAATTTGGAGATCCGGTTCACAGCTTTCCCGCGATAACTGCGAGTGTCTGCAACCTGCGACCAGAGAGCAGGGGATCTGTACATGTGAAAAGCAACAGCTTTAGAGACGCGCCCGCGATCCGGCCAAACTATCTGTCGACGCCATCTGATCGGGAAGTGGCGGCACGTGCCATTCGGTTGACACGCGAGATTGTCTCCATGCCCTCCTTTGCCTGCTACCAGCCGGTGGAATACAAACCAGGACCAGACTATCAGACTGTTGCGCAGCTTGAAAAAGCTGCCGGTGAAATTGGTACGACGATCTTCCATCCTGTAGGGACCGCACGGATGGGAGCAGACCCGGATAGCGTGGTTGATCCGCGCTTGAGAGTGCGAGCTTTTGGGCGGCTGAGGGTTGCGGATGCTTCGATTATGCCAAATATCGTTTCCGGCAATACCAATTCGCCGACCATAATGATTGCGGAGAAGGCGGCGGAGATGATTATCGCCGATAATCAGTAAGTTTGAGAGGCAAGCATGCAACAGCAAGCCAGTACCGTTGACGATGTCATCTTTGACCGTATCGGGTCTGCAGCCATTGTCCAGCTCAATCGTCCAAAGGCGTTGAACAGCCTCAATCTTTCTATGGTCCGCAAGATCAATGATGCGCTTGACCGCTTTTCGGATGATCCCTCAGTCTCTGTGGTGGTGATGACTGGTGCAGGTGAACGTGGCCTCTGTGCAGGAGGCGATATCCGTGCGCTATTCGAGATGGGCAAGGCCGATGATCCGGAAACATCCCGCTTCTGGCGTGAGGAGTTTCCACTCAACTATGCGATTTCACATTATTCGAAACCGTATGTGGCCTTGATGGACGGCATCACCATGGGAGGCGGGGTGGGAATCTCCGCCCATGGGCGGTACAGAATTGTGACGGAGCGGACCAGACTTGCAATGCCGGAAACTGGCATCGGGTATTTTCCAGATGTCGGGACCACCTGGCTCCTTCCCAAGGCACCTGGCGAAGTGGGTACCTGGATAGCGCTGTCGGGGCTGGAGATTGCATCGGCGGATGCGATCTATGCCGGTCTTGCGGACATTGTCGTCAGTTCCGGGAAACTAAGCGAACTTGTTGACGCACTTGGCAAGTTACGACCCAACGCGGATGATGGTGATGTCGAGCTTATCCTTTCACATTTTGCTGAGGCTGCCGGCGACAGCTTACTTCAGCGGAACCGCGCAATTATCGATCGGTGCTTCCGTTTTGATAGCGTTGAAGAAATCCTTGAAGCACTTGCGAAAGAGCAAGGTGAATTTGCCGCAAAGACCTGTAACGCCATGCTCACGCGATCGCCAACGAGTCTGAAACTTGCCTTGAGGATCCTCCGGGCTGGCCGCGATAGTTCGGGACTTGTCGAATGCCTGGAACGCGAGTTCAAAGTGGGCGTGGTTATATTGCAGAACAAAGACTTCTATGAGGGCGTTCGGGCAGCCCTTGTTGACAAGGATCGCAATCCACAATGGTCACCACGGGATCTGGCTGACGTGACAGATGAGGCTATTGAACGCTATTTCGAAGGTGAGGCAGGGCAATTGTTCCCGGAACATCGGCTCTGAGGGGCGATAGTTCCAAAACTCTGGCCAAGCTTTCGCCCTAGCCAGCCAGATCTGTTTCTAAAATCTGTCTCAGTCTTCGCGACGGCGATAGCTTTCCTGATACCGCCCAAAGCTATGAGGGAAATCTTTGTGTCGTCCGCTCGAAAGGTGCATTTATCAAATTGCTGCGGAAACTTGAATGCATCCTCGACAGCCCGGCATACTGTTTCGCCAGAGTTGATAGCGGATTGTCTTGCGTAAGCAGTAATCGGTTGGGATGGGCGCGAGTGAAACTGTTTTGCCGAAGCAGAAAATGAGAACAGAAATTCTAATGTGACTTGTAAGGCAGGATGTCGGTTTCTCGCCCGGCAACATTGCGGCAGATAGGTTGTCGTCCATCAACGCCTGCTGGAGTTCCCCATGAATCGTATTCTTGCTTTTAGCGCGACATTCGTTGCGCTGTTTGCCGTGCCGGCCCTTGCCCAGTCCCCGACCACCCTTCTCAATGCGTCCTATGATGTTGGACGTGAAGTATTTGCGTCTGAAAGCGATGCCTTTGCGAAACAGAATCCGGGCTTTAGTGTTGACCAGTCGCATGCAGGGACTTCGAAACAGGCCCGGGCTATTGCTGAGGGATTGGAAGCGGATGTCGTGACCTTTAACCAGGTGACGGATATCGATTTTCTGGTCAAGCAGGGCTTCGTTTCAGACGATTGGCAAAACGATTTTGCTAACAATGCGTCGCCGTTCTACTCCTTCGCATCCTTTCTGGTCCGTGCAGGAAATCCCAAGAATATAAAGGACTGGGATGATCTTGCGCGTGATGATGTCCAGGTAATTTTCCCGAATCCGAAAACCTCAGGAAATGCGCGCTATACGTATCTTTCTGCTGTTTCCTACGCCAAGGAAGCCTTTGATGGTGACGAAGAAAAAATCGAGGAATTCATTACCAAGATTTTCGACAATGTACCGGTTTTCGATACTGGCGGACGTGCCGCAACGACAACATTTGTCGAGCGTGAAATTGGCGATGTTATAATCACTTTTGAATCGGAAACTCGATCGATTGCTAAGGAATATGGCACAGACAAATTCGAAGGTGTCGTTCCTTCAGTCAGCCTTCTCGCAGAGTTCCCGGTCGCCGTTGTTGACAAGGTTGTTGACAAGCGTGGTTCACGCGATCTGGCCAAAAGCTATCTCGATTTCCTTTATACCGAAGAAGGGCAGCGTATTGCCGCAACGTTTGGCCACCGTGTCCATGATGAGAAGGTGATAGCCGAATTCAAAGATGACTTTCCGGCAATTCGTCTTGTCAATGTAGAAGAGGTATTTGGCGGCTGGACCAAGGTCCAGGAAGAGCACTTCGCATCTGGCGGTAAGCTTGACAAGCTCTATGGCAGCCGCTGATCCGCTTGTTTGAAATCGTATCGGCGGCTCAACGGCCGTCGATACCGGGCATGCATAACACAGGGAAAACTCGTTTGAGACGCAACGTTCTGCCGGGGCTGCGGCTATCGCTGGGAATTACGCTGCTCTATGTCGGGCTGATCGTCGTGTTGCCGCTGGCGGCACTCATACTAAAGGCGGCCAGTCTTGGGCCTGCCGATTACTGGTCGATCATTTCATCTTCTCGTGCGGTCGCAAGTTACCGTGTTACGGTTCTATCGGCACTTGGAGCGACCGCTTTCAATCTTGTTTTTGGTCTAGCACTTGCCTGGGTCCTGACGCGCTATCGGTTCCCTGGGTGGCGAATTGTTGACGCTATTGTTGATCTTCCCTTTGCGCTTCCGACTGCCGTAGCCGGAATTTCATTGACGGCACTATTCGCTGCCAACGGGTGGTTCGGCTCCGTCCTGTCACAACTCGGAATCAAGGTTGCCTACACTCCGCTCGGTATTATGGTGGCGATGGCTTTTACCAGCCTTCCTTTCATCGTACGAACGGTTCAGCCTGTTCTGGAGGATCTTGATCCGGCGCTTGAAGAAGCGGCCCAGACGCTTGGTGGATCCGACTGGGCCATCTTTCGAAATGTCATTTTGCCGCTTCTTAAGCCTGCAATACTTGCCGGATTATCTCTCTCGTTCGCCCGCTCACTTGGCGAATTTGGTGCAATTATCTTCATTGCCGGCAATCAACCGATGTCAACGGAGATCACGGCCCTGCTGGTCTATATCCGGCTGGAGGAATATGATTATCAAGCCGCAGCAGCCATAGCATCAGTTCTGTTGGTTACTGCATTTGCCATGTTGGCAATTACGAATGTCCTGCAAGCGCGGGCGCTACGCTACACTGCACGGAGATGATGATGACTCGTTTTCAACGCAGTGGCAGGCCGCCACGCGTCGGCGATCAGCTTCTATTTAGAAGAATCCTGATTGCAACTGTATTGCTGATTGGAGCAATCCTGGTTCTGGCGCCACTGGTCATTATCGGGTTTGAGGCCTTCTCCAAGGGATGGCAGGTCTTTGCTTCGGCGCTGATACACCCCGATACCCGCCATGCAATTTTTCTTACAGTGGCGACTGCGCTGATTGCGGTGCCCGTCAACACGATCTTTGGGATTTCTGCAGCGTGGGCGATCACGAAATTTGATTTTCCCGGTCGACGGTTTCTACTAGTAGTCATAGAGATCCCGTTTTCAATCTCCCCTATCGTCGCCGGTGTCGCCTATCTTTTTGTCTATGGATTGCAAGGCTATCTGGGACCACTGCTGGACAGCGCTGAGATCAAGATTCTTTTTGCATTGCCTGGAATCGTTCTTGCGTCGATGTTCGTGACGGCACCATTCGTAGCACGCGAACTCATACCGCTTATGCAGGCCCAGGGTCGTGATCTTGAAGAGGCCGCAACGTCACTTGGTGCGTCCGGCTGGAGAACATTCTTCTCGGTGACGGTACCCAACATCAAGTGGGCGCTGCTTTATGGTGTTGTACTCTGCAATGCCCGTGTCATGGGTGAGTTCGGGGCGGTCTCTGTGGTTTCCGGCAACATCCGCGGCCAGACGAATACATTGCCCTTGCATATTGAACTTCTCTACCATGACTATCAAGCGACAGGTGCCTTTGCGTCAGCTTCTATCCTAGCACTTATTGCCGTCTTCACCATTATCGCCAAGGTTGCGCTGGAACGGCGCGGAGCCGGGCGCATCCGCCGCCCGGCTCTTGCCGGACCAGGTGCTGCCGCTGGGAATAATCCGCAACTTCTTCCCAGCCCTAAACGACGGGATTTGTCGGCAAGTGAACGTGATAGTTTCGCCCCGGCAAGTGGATTGACCGAGCAGAGTTGAGATCACGATCATGCGACGCCCCACACCCGACATAATCCAAACGTCTTACACCAGGACCTTTCGGCCGTTGCCGGCCACCAAGACTTTACCATTCACAACCAGTCCAGGAATGATGTCGTTCGTCGGCTTCGGCACAACATGCACCTTATGCCTTCTGACGACCTGGTGCTGCAAGATCGTCCTGAACGTGGTCCAACTCGTGACAGTTTATCGGTACGATTGCGTTTTTGCACCATCCCATAAAACAAACAACAAGGGCACGCACTTCCTCCCCGGCATGAATTCCGGGGATTTCGCGCGTGAAATATGATGAAGATCCGTCTAGACCACGTTGTCAAAACGTTTGATACTTTCCGAGCTGTTCGAGGAGTTTCACTCGATATAGAGAGTGGTGAACTGGTTGCCCTTCTGGGCCCTTCCGGGTCTGGCAAGACGACGATCTTGAGGATGGTGGCCGGACTTGAGTATGCCGATGGAGGGCATATCTATTTCGGTGAGCAGGACGCGACAGATATTCCCGTTCGCGATCGGGGCGTCGGCTTCGTCTTCCAGCATTACGCACTCTTTCCGCACATGACGGTGGCGGAAAACATTGCTTTCGGAATGAAAGTATCGAAGGTCAAGCGTGGGAATCTGGTGATTGCTGAACGCGTCAACGAGCTTCTTCGGCTCGTACGGCTGGAGGGGCTCGGGGATCGTTTTCCAGGCCAGATATCAGGTGGACAGCGTCAGCGTGTGGCGCTGGCCAGAGCGCTCGCGGTAGATCCGAAAGTGCTTCTTCTGGATGAACCTTTCGGTGCTTTGGATGCAAATGTGCGGCGTGATCTACGCCGCTGGCTTCGTGAAATCCACGATGAGCTTGCAATCACGACGATCTTTGTGACCCATGACCAGGAAGAGGCGCTCGATCTGGCAGATCGTGTTGTCATCTTGAATGAAGGCACGATTGTTCAACAGGGTACGCCGGCCAATGTATGTCGCGATCCAAGCTCGGCATTCGTCACTCGTTTCCTTGGTGATACCAACAGGCTGATGGCAGAAGTCCGCGACGGTGTGGCCAATCTGGGAGGGGCATCTATCCCGGCCGTTGGCATTCCTGATGGTGAAGCTGAGGTCTATGCCCGTCCAGCTGATTTCGTCTGGTCAACACATGCCCCTGGTATCCCAACTTCCGTTGTTCGTGTACTCGACCGTCCGGGTGGGCGCCGTGTCATTGCGACAATGGCGGACAGCGAACAGGTTGAATTCGACGTGGAGCCCGAATTGAGCGTGCAGGCCGGGGAACGGGGTTATTTGAACCTGCGTCGCGCACAGGTATTCCCTTCTTGACGCGGCACGATGATGGGCTGTGCGCTGGTCATATCCATAGATGAGATGTTTCTCTTTCCAGACTGTCAGCCAGCTATGGGGAAGTCTTCTTTGGAGCCCACGCCGTCAAGCGTCTTCCTGTGTGGGGCCGTTTAATATCGTGAAGTAAATATCGCGTATTAAAGGCGTGCCCCACCTCCGGAGAACAGAGTGGATCACGCAAAGGGATCAATCTATGCCGTGCTCAGAAGAATGCCTGGATACCAGTTTGAGCACGTCCAAGAATGAGCGCATGAACATCATGCGTCCCCTCGTAGGTATTGACCGTTTCGAGATTCTGGGCGTGGCGCATCACATGGTACTCAATCTGAATTCCATTGCCGCCGTGCATGTCGCGAGCCTGGCGCGCGATATCAAGGGCCTTGCCACAATTGTTCCTCTTCACAATCGAGATCATTTCCGGAGCCATTCTCTGTTCGTCCATCAGCCGGCCAACCCGCAGAGAGGCCTGAAGCCCTAGGGCGATCTCGGTCTGCATGTCTGCGAGCTTCTTTTGATAGAGTTGCATACCTGCAAGCGGCTTGCCGAACTGTTTCCGATCGAGGCCATACTGGCGGGCGCGCAACCAGCAGTCCTCTGCCGCGCCCATAACGCCCCAGGAAATTCCGTAACGAGCACGGTTCAGGCAGCCAAACGGTCCCTTGAGACCGGATACACCAGGAAGCAATGCATCTTCACTGACCTCAACGCCCTCCAGTACGATCTCGCCGGTAATCGAGGCTCGTAGTGACAACTTGCCACCGATTTTAGGGGCTGAAAGGCCTTTCATGCCTTTTTCCAGCACGAAACCACGGATTTCGTTGTTGTGGGCCTCGGATTTCGCCCAGACGACAAAGATATCCGCGATTGGTGCGTTGGATATCCACATCTTCGAGCCGCGCAGACGATAGCCACCGTCGATCTTTTCGGCGCGTGTCTTCATGCCGCCCGGGTCGGATCCGGCGTCCGGTTCCGTCAGCCCGAAGCAGCCGATCAATTCGCCTGAAACAAGGCCCGGCAGGTATTTGTCCTTTTGCTGCTCCGAGCCATATGCATCGATGGGGTAGATGACCAAGGACGACTGTACACTCATCATCGAGCGATAGCCGCTGTCGATACGCTCCACTTCCCTTGCTACAAGGCCGTACGCCACATAGCTGGTGTCAGCTGCGCCATATTTTTCCGGCAATGTTACGCCAAGGAGGCCCGCCTGTCCCATGAGGCGGAAGAGCTCCGGTTCCGATGTTTCGTTCAGATATGCCTCCTGGATACGAGGCAGGAGCTCCGACTTGCCAAACGCCGCAGCGGCATTACGGATCATGCGCTCCTCGTCGGTCAACTGGTCTTCGAGAAGGAAGGGGTCCTCAAAGGAAAATGTTGGGCGTGCGTTCACTTGCGGGGCCTCCATTGTGACGGTCAGATTATCGATCAGCACTTATGTGTCCGCAAGCCGCGTTTACTCATTCGTCCATGACTGATAGTAATAGTTCATGACCAGTCTCAGCCGCCGCCTCTTACCATCGACTGCCGCCCTTGCCGCCTTTGAATCGGTTGCCCGACTCCGTAGCTTTTCGGCCGCGGCAGAAGAACTATCTCTCACTCAAGGCGCTATCAGTCGGCAGGTATCAGGGCTTGAAGAGCTTCTTGGCATTCTGTTTTTCGAACGAACCAGTCGTGGTGTGGTACTGACCCCTGCCGGGGCCGAATATGCTAAAGCAGTAGGAGCAGCACTGTCACAGATCCGGTCTGCATCGCTGCAAACTATGACTAAACGGCATAGTGATACTTTGAACCTCGCCATTTTGCCAACATTCGGGACGCGCTGGCTGATGCCGCGCATCCCGAATTTCGTTGCTCGGTACCCGCAAATCACTTTGAACTTTGCCACCCGGATAGGCATCTTCGATTTCGACAGGGACGGTGTCGACATGGCAATTCATGTTGGTCAGCCAGATTGGCCTGGCGGCGACTGCACATTCTTGATGGAAGAAATGGTTACCCCCGTCTGCAGCCCCGCTTTCCTGGCGAAGCATCCGATCGAGCGGCCCGAAGATCTACTGGCCCTCCCGCTGTTGCACATGGCGTCCCGGCCTGGTGCATGGAGCCATTGGTTCCAAAGTCTTGGTGTAGCAGGTGGGGCGTCGCAAGGCATGCGCTTCGAGCAGTTTGGCAACGTTGCGCAGGCCTGTGCGGCCGGTCTTGGAGTTGCTCTCATGCCGCTCTTCCTGATCGACTCGGAGCTCTCCGCCGGTCAGATCGTGCAACCGTATCCTCATCAGGTTCGCTCTCCGAGCGCGTACTATGCCGTTGCGCCGATGACGAAGACTGATTTTCGCCCTGTGGTAGCCTTCCGGTCCTGGTTGCTGGAAGAGGTGGAGCGGTACCGAGGCGAGGTGATCGCCTGGTGAGCAATTGCCGCCAACGGATGCCCGATGTTGAGCGCATCGATTTCAGATCAGGCAAAGGACGACGCTCCGGCCTCGAGTTTGTCTCTGGCAAGGAACAAACCTCAAAAAAAGTGGTGGAGGGAGTTGCATAATTGTCGGCCCCTTCTCTATGCAGTTGGCGCTGTGGTCGCTAGGATTGCTGCTAACGCTTCTCTTAAATGATCTTCATGACAATCAGGATATGTCCGATGGAATTGGTGTTCGATGGCCATAATGACTTGCTTTTGCGGCTTTGGCGCACGATGAAGTCTGGAGGCGATCCGGTTGCGGAGTTCTTGAATGGGACTTGCGAAGGGCATGTTGACAGTCCCCGGGCCAAGAAGGGCGGGCTCGCAGGTGGTCTATGCGCCATTTATATCCCCTCCGGAGACCTTATCCTCAAGGAACCTGATGATAGCGGTTCCTATGAGACTCCGTTATCAGCTCCGCTGGCATTGGCGTCATCGCTTGAGATTGCCCTGGAGATGGCGGCGATCGCGCTTCGGCTCGAGCAGGCTGGAGCATGGCGTCTCTGCCGATCGACGGATGCCATCAACAAGGCGATTGATGATAGTGTCTTCGCAAGTGTCCTGCATATGGAAGGTTGCGAAGCCATTGATCCGGATCTTGAAAATCTGGAAGTTTTTTACGCGGCAGGGCTGCGCTCGCTGGGTCCGGTTTGGAGCCGTCACAATATTTTTGGCCATGGTGTCCCTTTTGCCTATCCGATGTCGCCTGATACCGGGCCGGGACTGACAGAGGCCGGCTTTGAACTGGTCAGGGCCTGCAACCGATTGGGCATTTTGATTGATCTCGCGCATATTACGGAGAAGGGTTTCTGGGATGTGGCAAGGACGTCCGACCAACCTCTCGTGGCCAGCCATTCCAATGTACATCAGTTGACGCAAGTCGCACGCAACCTTACTGACAGGCAGCTTGATGCTGTTAGGGATAGCGGTGGCTTGGTTGGACTGAACTATGCCGTAACCATGCTTCGTTCCGACGGCCGTGATGATGCGCAGACGCCGCTCGCCAGCATGATCCGCCACGTTGACTACATGGTAGAGCGTATGGGAATCGATCATGTGGCCCTCGGATCAGATTTCGATGGAGCAACAATTCCGGCAGATATAGGAGATGCTGCTGGCAATCAGAAACTCGTCCTGGCCCTCAAGGACGCAGGATACGCTGATGAGGATTTAAGGAAGATTTGCCGGGAGAACTGGCTTAGGATCCTAGCATCGGCCTGGCACGAAACACCGGTGGATGGCCACAACAAACAACAACACTAACTAGGGAACGAAAGACATGATCAATCTGCTGAACAAACGCGTGCGCGTGCTGGCAACTAGTGCAGCCATGGCGTTACTGCTGGCGGGGACTCCGCAAGCCTTTGCCGAGACGCCGGCGGATACACTCGTCCTGGGACTTGCCTTCGATGATATCATCACGCTGGACCCTGCTGAGGCATTTGAGTTCTCTGCATCGGAAGTCACGGCCAATACCTATAACAAGCTGGTGAAACTCGATCCGGCTGATACGTCCAAAGTCGTTGGTGATCTAGCTGAAAGTTGGACGATCTCGGATGATGGTCTGACCTACACGTTCAAGCTGAAACCAGACCTTGTCTTTGCTTCGGGCAATCCGCTCACTGCCGAGGATGTGGCTTTTTCCTTCGAACGCGCTGTGAAGCTGGACAAATCGCCGGCCTTTCTGCTCACTCAATTCGGTTTGACAGGGGATAATGTCACTGAAAAAGCGAAGGCCTTGGACGGGGGCACTTTCGAATTTACGATCGACCAGCCCTATGCTCCAAGCTTCGTGCTCAACGTTTTGACCGCAACCGTTACGGCAGTTGTCGATAAACAACTCGTGATGGAAAAGGCGAAGGCTGTCACGCCAACCGACGACTACAAGTATGACACCGATTTCGGTAACGCGTTCCTGAAGACCGGCTATGCTGGCTCTGGTCCGTTCAAGTTGCGAGACTGGCGTGCAAACGAGGTGGTTGTACTGGAACGTAACGACAACTACTTCGGTGAGAAGGCGCCGCTTGCGCGTGTGATCTATCGTCATATGAAGGAAAGTGCCGGCCAGCGCCTGGCCCTCGAAAATGGCGACATTGATGTTGCGCGCAATCTCGCACCCGGCGATATTCAGGCAATTTCAGAGAAGGATGGACTGGAGATTGCATCTGCACCCAAAGGCACAGTCTACTATATCAGTCTCAATCAGAAGAATGAAACACTGGCAAAGCCGGAAGTGATCGAAGCTTTCAAGTATCTCGTTGATTACGACGCGATCGGCGAAACCCTAATCAAAGGTATCGGCGAGATCCATCAGACCTTTCTACCGGCAGGACAGCTTGGTGCCCTCGACGAGAATCCCTACACCCTCGATGTAGACAAGGCGAAGGAATTGCTGGCCAAGGCGGGTCTGCCTGACGGCTTCAGTGTCACGATGGATGTTCGCAACACACAGCCGGTCACGGGTATCGCCGAAAATGTCCAGCAGACGCTGGCGCAAGCTGGTATTAAACTGGAGATCATTCCAGGCGATGGCAAACAGACACTCACCAAGTACCGTGCGCGTCAACACGACCTTTATATTGGGCAATGGGGCTCTGACTATTTTGATCCAAACTCGAATGCGGATACGTTCACGTACAACGCAGACAATTCTGACGAGGGTACGAACAAGACACTTGCTTGGCGTAATGCGTGGGACCCCGAGGCACTTAGCCAGAAGACCAAGGATGCCCTCCTTGAAAAGGACAACGACAAGCGCGCTGCTCTCTATCAAGAGTTGCAAAAAGGGGTGTTGGCGAATGGTCCGTTTGTAATCATTTTCCAACAGACCGAAGTTGCTGGCTACTCGGACAAGCTCAAAAATTACAAGCTTGGTCCGAGCTTCGACACCAACTTCGTGTTTAATGTCTCTAAGGACTGATCGGGACACGACGACCTTGGCACTTAGTGACACCAATGCGAGGCTTCGGCGCGGTAAGAGCCGCGCCAAGCAACGCGGGATGGCGACCCTTGGCTTTCTGCTGACTGTTGCCACCACTTTTCTCGGGCTGCTTGCTGTAACCTTCTTCATTGGTCGCGTAGTCCCCATTGATCCGGCACTGGCTATTGTTGGTGACCGTGCTCCGGCGCATGTGGTAGAACGCGTGCGTCTGGAGCTTGGTTTACACCTGCCCCTCTGGCAGCAATTCTGGATTTACCTGAAACAGGCATTATCTGGTGACTTTGGGACATCGGTCCTGACGACGAATCCGGTTCTGACTGATATAAAGCGGGTCTTTCCAGCAACGATCGAGCTTGCGACCGTTGGCACAGTCATAGGGGCAATCTTTGGTGTTCCATTGGGTGTACTGGCTGCAGTAAAGCGTGGCAGTATCATCGACCAGATCGTCCGTATTCTTGGTCTTGTCGGTTACTCGGTCCCAATCTTCTGGCTTGGATTGCTGGCCCTACTTCTATTCTACGCGAAGCTCAATTGGGTGGCGTATCCGGGCCGAGTTGATATCGTTCATGAGTACAGCTTTACGCCTGTAACAGGGTTCTTCCTGCTTGATGCGACCATGCAGCGACAGTGGGATGTACTTTGGGACCTCTTTCGGCACATCATCTTGCCGGGCGCATTGCTAGGCTATTTTTCTCTTGCCTATATAAGTCGCATGACCCGTTCATTCATGTTGAACGAATTGGGACAGGAATACATCGTTGCTGCACGGGCAAAAGGTTTGTCCGAGGCCCGAATTATCTGGTTCCATGCGCTCCGCAATGCTGCAGTGCCATTGGTTACTGTAATCGCACTCTCTTACGCAGGTCTGTTGGAAGGCTCGGTCTTGACGGAAACCATCTTTGCCTGGCCGGGGCTCGGACTTTACATAACCGATTCGCTGCAGAATGCAGACATGAATGCCGTACTCGGCGGGACAGTCGTAATCGGCTCGGTCTTCGTCGGCATTAATCTCCTGTCAGATCTTCTTTACCGGACACTTGATCCGAGGACGCGAAGCCGATGAACACTGCCCAGACGTCTGCTAAACCTTACAGCCGGGAATGGCTGATGTCGGATCGGCCGGCATCCCGTCGACAGGCCCGGTTTGGCCGTGCCTACGTTATCTGGCATCGCTTTACAGAAAATCGCCTGGCTCTGCTCGGCCTGCTGATCATTATCGGCTTGCTCTTTGTTGCCGCGTTTGCAGATGTCCTGGCGCCGCACAATCCATTGCAGGGAGATTTACGTAATGCACGTCTGCTTCCGCCCGGAGCAGACGGGTATATTCTCGGAACGGATGGTCAGGGACGAGACATCCTCTCGCGACTGATCCACGGTTCACGTCTGACGCTTTTCGTGGTTGTACTGGTTGCGATTATTGCCGCGCCGGTCGGCCTGATCGTTGGAACGGTGTCAGGCTATGCAGGCGGGTGGATCGATGCGGTACTAATGCGAATTACCGATATCTTTCTTGCTTTCCCCAAGCTGGTTCTGGCCCTTGCTTTGGTCGCGGCACTTGGTCCTGGCATCGAGAATGCGATTCTGGCGATTGCAGTAACCTCATGGCCGCCTTATGCACGCATCGCTCGCGCGGAGACGATGACCTTCCGGAATTCCGAGTTCATCTCGGCGGTGCGGTTGATGGGAGCTTCTCCCTTTCGCATCGTGTTTCGTCACGTCATGCCACTCTGCCTGTCGTCACTGATCGTACGCGTAACACTCGATATGGCCGGTATTATTCTGACTGCGGCCGGATTGGGTTTTCTGGGGCTGGGAGCTCAGCCTCCATTGCCCGAGTGGGGGGCGATGATTGCCTCTGGACGCCGTTTTATACTTGATCAATGGTGGGTTGCAGCCATGCCAGGCTTCTCGATCCTGATTGTTAGTCTCGGTTTCAACCTCCTGGGGGACGGGTTGCGCGACGCACTTGATCCTAAGGAGGCTGGCCAATGATAGACTTGCTGACAGTTGAAGACCTAAAGGTCAGTTTTCCGACTAGGACAGGTGAAATTCAGGCCGTGCGCGGCGTCTCTTTTACACTCGGTCGCGAACGCCTTGGCATTGTCGGCGAATCCGGTTCCGGAAAGTCTCAGACTGGCCGTGCTATTATGGGGCTGACAGCGCCACAGGCATCGATCACGGCAAAGCGTCTGGCCCTCGGAGATACTGACCTATTGACGTTGCCTCTCAGGGAGCGGCGGCGTTTGCGCGGAAAACGATTGGCGATGATCCTGCAGGATCCTAAATATTCACTCAATCCAGTGATGACAATTGGTCGCCAGATTGTCGAGACGCTCAAAGCCCATGAGAATGTCGATCGTTCTGAAGCGAAGCGACGGGTGCTCGCGATGCTTGAGGCGGTGCAGATTAATGATCCGGAGCGCGTCTTCGATCTCTACCCGCATGAGGTCTCGGGTGGTATGGGGCAGCGCGCGATGATTGCGATGATGCTGATCTGCGGGCCTGAGTTGCTGATAGCTGACGAACCCACGTCTGCGCTCGATGTGACAGTTCAGCTTGAGGTCCTCGATATCCTCGACAAGCTCGTTGCCGACCGTGGGATGGGCTTGATCTTCGTGTCGCATGATCTGCGTCTCGTGTCCACATTTTGCGATCGGGTGCTTGTCATGTATGCGGGCAAGATCGTGGAGCAGTTATCTTCTGCCAATATGCATGAAGCCAAGCATCCTTATACGCGGGGTCTTCTCAACTGCCTGCCGCAAATCGGGAACCATCGCCATCCGCTTCCTGTCTTGGAACGCAAACCGGAGTGGGCCCAATGACAGTTGCACTTTCTGTTCGGGACGTCCTTGTTGTTTATGATGATTTTGCGGCGCTCAACCGGGTCAGTCTCGATGTCGAGTATGGCGAATCTTTCGGCATCGTCGGCGAATCGGGCTCCGGCAAATCAACTCTTTTGCGGGCCATTACCGGCCTGACATCAATCCAGTCGGGTAGTCTCGCCGTAGATGGCCGAAATTATGATAGAAAGAAGCGGGACCGCCAATTTTATCGGACAGTTCAAATGGTCTTCCAGGATCCTTACGGTTCCCTGCATCCTAGACAGACAGTCGATCAATTGTTGCTCGAACCATTGGTTATCCATGGATTTGACAATGTCGACACACGTATTGCTCGGGCATTGGACGAAGTCGGTCTCGGATCCGGATTTAGATTTCGCTATTCGCATCAACTCTCGGGAGGGCAGCGGCAACGCATCGCAATTGCGCGGGCGTTGATTATCGAACCAAAGATCCTGCTTCTTGATGAACCGACATCGGCTCTTGATGCCTCTATCCAGGCAGAGATCTTGAATCTGCTTGAACAAGCGCGAAGTGACCGTGACCTGACCTTTGTGATGGTCAGCCATGATCTTGGTGTCGTCAGCCACATGTGCGGCAGGGTTGCCGTCATGAAGGGAGGTGAGGTGGTTGAAACAGTGCCTGTGGAGGCGCTTGAAAAACGTGAATTCTCTGAAGATTACACGCGTCAGCTTTTGGTGGCGAGTGAGGGATTTCGCCGTGAATGACGGCCCGACACTGCCATGAACCTTCGCGCGCTGATGTATTTTGATGAGGTTGCGCGAACAGGCTCGATGCGATCTGCCGCAGAGAACCTGAATGTTGCCGCCACAGCTGTGAGCCGGCAGATCGAAAATCTCGAAGAGCATTTTTGCGCCCAGCTGGTCGAGCGGAACAACCGTGGGATCAGGTTGACTGCTGCAGGACGGCTATTGGCGGAGCGCGCCGGCAAGACGTTGCGTGAACTCGACCACGTTCAGCAACTGATTGAGGACCTGCAGGGGCTTGAGAGCGGAAAAGTGGTTCTCTGCGCCAACGGCGCCATTGTGGCCAATGTCATTGCTCCAGTTCTGGCAGAGTTCAGCTTGCAGCACCCGAAACTCCGTTTTGAGGTGATGGTGACCAGTGCCCGCGAAGCCATTCAGTCCCTCGAAGGCGGTGTTGCAGATATCGCGGTAACGTTGTTTGCACCAAGTTCGTCCGGTGTAACGCTCCGATCGCAGTCGGAAATTCTCTATGACGTCATCGTTAATCCGTCGGAGCCGGTTGCGCAGGCAAAGGATATTTCGCTGAGACAATTGACTGATTTGCCGCTAGCGCTGCCCGATCGTGGATTTGCGGCCAGGCAGGCGATCGAGAGTATTTTTGCTGCTGCAAAACTGGAACTTGATCCCGTCTTTGTCACTAGTTCACTCGATATGCTGAAGGAGTTGGTCTTGCGTGGTGCGGCCGTCACCCTTCTTCCCGCATTGTCCATTCACCGTGAAATCGAGGCGGGCATGCTGCGTGCCGTCCCAGTTGCCGATGGTATGGCGGTGCAGACATCGGTCAATCTGTGTGTTTCAGCGGATCGGCAGCTTTCTTTCGCTGCCAATGCGTTGGTGGATTTTATCGAAGATTACATGCGAAAATCAGCTGCTAACGCGCACTCGTGATCACGAGCATATCTCCGCGTAGCCATTACGGCTACACGGAGGTATGTTTTATCGTATTGTGTGAGCACCAGGAACATGCGATATGCGTCAGGCCGGTCGTCAAGGAGGTCAAGCATGCGCAGCCAGTCTTTTTCAATTACCAATGTTGTAGCCTGTCTGATGTTTGCTGCTGCCATCTTGTCTGGTGCAGGGTTTCTAGACAATGTTGTTGCAAAGCCGGGGGCATCCCTGACGATCGGCATGTCTGTGGAGCCAACGGGGCTTGATCCGACGATTGCGGCACCCGTTGCGATCGGCCAGGTGACATGGCAGAACATATTTGAGGGCCTGACCACCATCGACCGTGATGGGAAGGTTCAACCTCAACTGGCAGAAAGCTGGGAAGTATCAGAAGACGGTCTGACCTACAGTTTCTACCTGCGCTCGGATGTAACCTTTCACGACGGAGAGGTCTTCGATTCCTCTGTTGCCAAATTTGCCCTTGACCGGGCACGCAGCGAAGGCTCGGTCAACCCGCAGAAGCGTTATTTCGAAACCGTGGCCTCGGTGGAAGCTCCAGATCCCCGGACCCTTATCGTCACCCTCAGCGAGCCGACAGGCAGTCTCCTTTACTGGCTGGCCTGGCCCTCCTCAAGCATGGTAGGTACCAAATCGGCGGGCACCAACAAGACAACTCCTATCGGCACTGGCCCGTTCAAGTTCGTCGCCTGGACAAAGGGTTACAAAGTTGAACTTGCTCGAAATCCAGACTACTGGAACAGGGCCATCGACGTAAAACTAGGCACGATCGTCTTTCGCTTCATATCCGAGCCGCAAGCCCAGGCAGCAGCGCTGAAGGCGGGCGACATTGATGCGTTCCCGGAGTTTTCAGCACCTGAACTGATACAAACCTTCGACAACGACGAACGGCTGGTAACGGTAATTGGTGACACTGAGCTCAAGGTCGTCGCTGGTATGAACAATTCCCGCAAACCGTTTGATGACAAGCGGGTGCGCCAGGCATTGATGATGGCCATTGACCGCAACATGATCATCGAGGGGGCGTGGTCAGGCTTCGGGACCCCGATCGGGAGCCATTACACTCCGAATGATCCGGGCTATGTGGATCAAACCGCTGTCTATCCTTATGATCCCGACAAGGCCAGAGCACTCTTGGCGGATGCCGGTTATGCGAATGGGCTGAGTTTCACCATCAAGGTACCTCAGATGGCTTATGCTCAACGAACATCACAGATCATGCAGGCGATGTTTGCCGAGATCGGTGTCACGATGACTATCGAGACGACCGAATTTCCTGCCAAATGGGTCTCTGACGTTTTCAAGGCGACGGACTATGACATGACCATTGTCGCACATGCCGAGCCAATGGATATCGATATCTTCGGGCGGGATCCCTATTACTTCAATTATACCAGCTCCGCCTTCAATGCTGTGTTGGACAAGATCCAGAAGACCAGCGACCCCGCCTTACAGGCGGATCTGTACGGCGAAGCGCAGAAAATCCTCGCCGAAGATGTGCCGGCGCTCTATTTGTTCGTCATGCCAAAGCTGGGTGTCTGGGATCGCGAGCTGAAGGGCCTTTGGCAAAATGAACCGATTCCGTCAAATGTACTGACGGACGTCTACTGGGAGGAGTAGTCTACCGGGGCTGTCGTAGGATCTAACAAATGAAACATGCTTTCGGCGACAATCAGGATACACTGCCTTGATTGTGCTCCTCTTGCGCCGCGTTAGCGGCCTTGCCATTACCCTGCTGATTGTTTCGGCGCTGATCTTCACCATAATGGATTTGTTACCCGGGGACCCCGCGTCCATCATGCTGGGAACCTCTTCCAGCCCGGACACACTTGAAGCTCTGAGGAGGGAGCTCGGGCTCGATCAATCACTTCCGGTTCGCTACCTGGCCTGGTTTAGCGACGTCATGCATGGCGACCTTGGCCAGTCGTATACCTATGGTGTTCCGGTTGCTGGGCTAATAGCGGAACGTTTGGCCGTCACGCTTCCGTTAGCGCTGATGGCAATTTTTACCTCGCTGGTCATCTCGATCCCACTGGGAGTGCAGGCTGCACGATGTCACAACACCATTGTGGATATTGCCATTGGATTCTTCTCATATATCGGGATTGCCGTTCCCGCGTTCTGGTTTGGACTGCTCCTGATCCTGTTGTTTGCCACAAACCTCGGGTGGCTGCCGGCGGGGGGATTTCCTGGCTGGGATGCGGGGGTGGTTATGAGCCTTCAGGCTTTGCTTTTGCCGGCTGTTGCCCTGGCACTACCCCAGTCAGCCGTTCTCATACGAGTGACCCGGTCTGCGGTACTTGAAACTCTCGGTGAAGATTTCATCCGCACCGCTCGCGCCAAAGGGTTGGGGGAAAGAGATGCAGTCTGGCGACATGCCCTTCCTGCCGCACTCGTTCCGGTGGTGACGGTGCTCGGACTGCAGTTCACATACCTCGTCGCAGGCGCGGTTCTCATCGAGAATGTCTTTAATCTCCCCGGGGTAGGCCAGCTTGCTTACCAGTCACTTTCCCAGCGGGATGTCATCGTCATGCAGAATGTCGTGCTGATGTTTGCAGCAATGGTGATCATCATGAATTTCATCGTAGATATTGCCTATCCATTGATCGATCCACGACTTCGGTCTGAAACATGAAGCTTCAAAGAGTTCATCGTTACCCGGTTTTTCTGGTAGGCCTGAGCTTGACGATGATGTTCCTGATACTCGGACTCGTTTCGTTGATCTGGACACCGGTATCACCGACCAAAATTGCGATCATGCGGCGTCTCCGGCCGCCGCTAGAGCAAGGTTTCCTCGGTACGGACCAACTTGGCCGCGATGTCCTTTCCATGCTGATGGCGGGCGCGTGGAATTCACTCTCGACATCGCTTGTCTCTGTCTTTTTCGGTGCGTCACTGGGAACGGCTATCGGCCTTCTTGTCGCCAGTCGCCGCGGCCTTCTCGAAGCTGTCGTCATGCGTAGTTGTGATGTGATTTTCGCAGTGCCGCCAATACTGTCGGCAATGATGTTGGCTGCATTTATCGGAGCTAGCCGCTTTACGGCAGTCATTGCAATTGCGACCTTCATGGTGCCGGTGTTCGTTCGCCTGTCACTCGCCTCGGCGTCACAGATCTGGAAACGATCCTATGTGGTTGCCGCAATCGGAATGGGCCGTTCGTCCGCAAAGATAACGATGGTCCACATTTTACCGAATATACTCAATCAGATCATCGTGCAGATAACGATACAGCTCGGCCTTGCAATCCTCACCGAGGCTGGCTTGAGTTATCTCGGACTGGGAATGGCGCCACCGGCTCCGACTTGGGGTCGAATGCTGGCCGATGCCCAGACCTACTTCATGCAGGCACCATGGCTCGCATTGATGCCGGGTCTTGCCATCATGCTTGCAGTACTCGGTTTCAATCTTCTGGGCGATGGTCTGCGCGACCTGCTTGATCCACGGTCGAGTTGACAGAGCAGGTTCCGGGAACAAATCTGAGGCCAGTCCGTTAACTGCAAAAGCAGGAAGAGGCGCATCTCTCTTCCTTTCATAGACCCGGAGCGCGATATCGAACGTCATCTTTGTCTAGCAGCCAGGTATTCTGCTCAAGGCTATCCTGCCTTGCCTTTCAGCTTCCATCGCATAGTCCGAGATTACTTTCGATACTATCCAGCAATGTTGACCGAGACCACAACAGGAGAGAACCATGGCAACAGCGAATGCGTCCAAAGAAGCAGGGACTGCACCGAATAAATCTTCCAACGACATTGAGAGCCAGATACAGCAATTGCGCGAGGACATAGCAGCGCTTGCAAGCACTATGGCGGCTGTGGGGTCAGAGAAAGCCGACGATTACCGCCGCAAAGTGAAGAGGGCAAAAAGCGACGCAGCAGATGCATCGCTGCAGATGGTCGAGCAGGCCCGGGATCAAGTTCTTTCACTTGAGAAGGATCTCGAGCGAAAAATTCGTACTAATCCATTGCAGGCTATCGCAATGGCGGCGGGTGTTGGCTTTGTTATCGCCCTACTGGCTCGCCGCTGATGCTCACGAAACTGGTTCCACTTCTTGCTTCACTGGCGGCTGTTGACGCGTCAGCGTTCATAAATCGCCTGCGGCGCAATGTGATTATCTATGCTTTGGTCCTGCTGTTCGCCTTGACGACCTATGGTACACTGGTGGCCGCCGCGACAGTCATGATTGCAAGATCACTTGGGGTGGTTGGTGCGCTTCTTGCCGTAGCAGGTTCAGCCGCATTTTTAGCGCTGTTTCTGTATCTTGTGATGCGAGGAGTAACCAGGGCCGATGAGAGACGCAAGCGTGAGGCGGTTGCAACCAGCGGAAGCAAGGCTCTGATGGTGACGGCAGCGCTGTCTGCGCTACCCGTCCTCGTCAGATCGCGTCCCCTGGTACTCATTGCAGTAGCAGGCGGACTGGGCTATCTGGCGATGAGAAGTCTTGGGGTCGACGCTACTGCTTCCGATATGGATAACGATGGTGCGTCCTCTTGATCTTCATAGATGATGAATGACAGCATCTGCAATGCACTTGCCTGGGCACAAAGCCTGGCTATCCCCTGTTGGGGAACTCAACGCGCTGTTCGTAATCGACGACGCAGTCTCGGCGTCGTGCAAGCGTAGTAACGGGCCGGATGGTCAGCGCCAAACTCCTTTTCAGTTGCTTCAAGTGAAAACGTGCCTTAGATGCCGCGGAAGACAAACCCGTCAAGGTCGCCCCGTCGCCTGAGCCAAAGCAATCGTGGAGACCATCCTTCCATGGATGATGCGGAGACTATCCGCCAAAAGCTCTTGCCGTGATCGCCGCATTTCCGGCATCCGGACCGAAGTCACCTTCGCCTGAAACACCCAGCAGCTCTTGAAGGCGGGACCTTGCACGGCTTACACGGCTCTTGATGGTGCCGACTGCACAGCCACAGATCGCAGCAGCCTCTTCATATGCAAACCCGGCCGCACCGACTAGAATGATAGCTTCACGTTGGTCGTCAGGAAGCTTGTCTAGGGCCTTGCGGAAGTCCTGAAGATCCAGACGGCCATATTGTTCAGGATGCACAGAAAAGCGTTCACTGAACAGGCCATCGGAATCCTGGACCTCTCGCCCTCGCTTTCGCATCTGGCTGTAGAATTCATTCCGAAGAATTGTAAACAGCCAGGCCCGCATGTTGGTACCTGCAGTAAAGCTGGTTTGATTTGCCCAAGCCTTCATGATCGTGTCTTGAACAAGATCGTCTGCCTTGTCATGACGACCGGTCAGAGATACAGCAAAAGCCCTCAGGTTGGGCAGGGATGCGAGAAGATCGCGCTTGAAACCACGATCATCATTCTCCGTCATCGTCATTTTACCTTCATCGGCTTCGTGTTGCGTTCTGCCTCTTCCAGCTTCTCAAGAAGGTCTAGAAAACGGTCAGGGATGCCTTCTTCTTGCACTGCATCATAAAACTCACGAAGCTTCCGCGAAATTGATGCATTAGGTGGCATTGACCCGGGTCTTATTTCATTGTGGGAAATGGTCATGTCCTGCTGTTTTCTGTTCTCGTCATCCATAGTGAAGCAGCCTGCTACGATATCGTCCCGACACAATGCAGGATGGCAAAAAAAGTTCCACTCCTTGCGGAACTTTTTTTAATACCCCACGTTCCTGCTCTGTTAATTGCCTCATTCGAGGCATCAGGGGAGAATTTTGAATGTCGCTTACTACCCGCGTTGCGTCTCACCTTCCGTATTTGCGCCGATACGCTCGAGCAGTCACTGGTTCGCAGACATCCGGAGACGCCTATGTGGCTGCAGTTCTGGAAGCGTTAATCGCAGACGTTTCCATCTTTCCGGAGACATCCAAGGATCGTGTTTCTCTTTATAAACTGTTTGTCACTATTTTTGGTTCCACCACTGTTGAGATTAGGCCGATGGAATCTCCCTTTGCCTGGGAGCAGCGTGCGGCGGCCAACCTTGCGTCGCTTCCTTCAATGGCACGTCATGCCTTTCTCCTGGTGTCTGTTGAAGGGTTCACGCTGCAGGAGACGGCAGAGGTACTTGATGTGAGCGTTGACAGGGCGACCGAACTCCTCGACGACGCATCAAGAGAGATCTCCCGGCAGGTTGCTACCGATATCATGATCATTGAAGATGAACCTTTGATCGCCCTTGATATCGAGCAGATGGTTCAGGAGCTTGGGCACCGCGTCTCTGGTATTGCACGTACACACGCTGAGGCTGTGGCACTTTTTCAAAGCACCAATCCGAAGATGGTCCTTGCCGATATCCAGCTTGCAGATGGCAGTTCAGGTATTGATGCTGTAAACGAGATCCTGAGATCATCGAGTGTGCCGGTAATATTCATTACCGCATTCCCCGAGCGATTGCTCACAGGCGAGCGGCCCGAACCAGCCTTTCTGGTAACCAAGCCTTTCAATCCGGACATGGTAAAGGCGCTGATCAGTCAGGCATTGTTTTTTAATGAAACTGTCAGGGCGGCAGCCTGAAAAGCGAAGAAAAACTGAGGATAGATTGGGGCGAGCAGTGTTTCGTGTTCTCGCCGCTTTGGAGATTGTCATGCTTGATCCTTCAATGCCCCGTTTCGTGTACCGAAGAATGACCATGTACCTTCTCCCTGGGGAAGTTGATGCCTTCGGGTGCATTCCTGAATATCCCGTCAATGCAGTAATGTCTGGTTGTTGCGCCAGTCGTCACTCCTTATAAGGAGGCTCCGGCCAGCCAATGGAGGCAGCCAACGATGTTCCGGTTCTTCCTCAAGCTCAATACGGAGTGAGTACATTGGTGCAACCTCTGACATGGCAGCAAGCGGGTCAGAGTGATGACAGGTTGCAGGAATTCCTTATGCCGGCGCTGGTTGACCTCGGGGTCGGCATCATTGTCCAGGATGTATATTCCAGCTATCTTTTTGTGACCAACTTGCCAGAAGTCTGGGCCAGGGGGGACCTGGACGTCCCTTCTGATACCAGTCTTTTTGGGAAAGATGTTGCCGCACGCCTTGCAGCAGTTAAAGCTGAGATGAAGCAACCGGGGCAAAAGGGGCAGCTTGAGGTTACGGTCGGGACAGAACAGTTCTTCGAATTCAGAATCCAGGCTGTCGAGCGCGTCGGCGGTGGTGTCTACCTTGTGACCACCATAATTGACAGATCGGAGGCGCGACATAGGGAGCGACTGCTGCGCGCGTTATTACGAGAGGTCAGCCACCGATCAAAGAATCTTCTGGCCATCATACAGAGCATCGCGTTGCAGACGGCTCGATATTCGGGCTCACTCGATCTTTTTCTGCATAAATTTCGCGGACGGCTCTACTCCCTATCTCAATCACAGGACCTGATCACGGACTCTAGCTGGCGGGGAGCCTATTTCTTCGAGCTCGTCCAGCAACAGTCTGAGCGATATTTGCCGGAGAACCGCCATCTGGTGAAGGCCAAGGGTGATAATGTGCTCCTTAGTCCAAATGCTTCACTGCATTTGGGGCTCGCACTCCATGAGCTGATTGTCAACGCAGTTAGTCATGGATCCCTGTTGCGGAATGGATTACCGATAGAGGTTGCCTGCACACGCAAACAGGTGAATGGCCACGAGAGCGTGGAAATGATCTGGAACGAACCACTGGACTCCGATCACCAGATAGAAAGCAATTCAGAGCAGCTGAAAGCTCACTTCGGGAGTACTGTTCTGGAACGGGTTGTGCCAGCATCAGTTGGTGGCAAGGCACAATATGTCATATCCCATGACCGTATCGCCTATCACCTGGTGTTTCCACTGGACGCCGGTAGTGACTAGAAAGCTCCTTCTCAAGGATGCTTCTAATCTGTAGATCAAAGAATTAGCCCGGTTCCTTGCGGAACCGGGCCAACTCATCTCTTCGAGGGGGACTGAAGAGTTTGTCTGGAAGCCTTGTAGGGCGGGGGACGGGGGAGCTTCCAGACATCCACTAAACGAACACGCCCTGAGAATGTTCCGTTGAAGATTACATTTTTTGCGGATTCTTTTTAGTTCTGCCGATCAGTTACTGTTTCAACGTCCTGGATCGCAACACCCATGTAATTTGTTGTCGGAACAGTCCGATGGATTACATGGCCCGGCCAAGGAATGCGTGACGGTCTAAGCTGAAGCAGGTTGGCTCTGCCGTGCAACGGCCGGATCGAGGTAGAGAAGACCAAGGAAGCTGAGGACTGATCAGGTGATAATGACTTATGCAATCCTGGTGTTGCGGATATCATGATCGAACATGAAACATTTACCTGGACGTGGAGCAGCATGACACGGAACTTTCGCGTGCCACTACTTTGACCCGCAATAATGAATTCCTGGCCCTTCACTTCAGCACATTATCGCGCATAAAGCGGCTGCTGTGCCGCCTGACCTCTTCACGCATGGGCAAAGCGTCGTTGACAAGCCTATGTACACGACTGTCCTTGCAAGAACGACCTTAAACATCTTCATGCAGCTGTTGCGCGTGCGCTATAGTTGTATTTCTTGTCCGAACCTGTTTGGCGAACGAATGACTGCGACTGTAATATAGTTTATCTGATTAGTCTGATTTCGCATGAAATTGTTCGATGTTGTCCAATTCTGAGAAATTTTGCATCCATTGATACGAGGCCTACTTATGGTTGTTGTTCAGCTATTTCCTGGGTATCTGGACGTAAGCCTATTTTGTGTTCAAGCAGGTAAATTGTAGCTTGCAAAATGCAATTTGTACGTCGCAATATCCGACGCGTCCAAAAAAGACCGACTGACAGTACAATGAGGTGATTGCATGCCAGTGCTTAATCGTGCCGCCGAGATGCAGGAAGAAGTCGCGGGCTGGAGGCGCCACCTCCACGAGCATCCGGAGCTTCTTTACGATGTTTACGAGACAGCCGCGTTCGTAGCAGACAAACTGAAAGCATTTGGTTGTGATCTGGTGGAGACTGGAATTGGCCGTACCGGCGTTGTCGGTATCATCAAAGGACGGCACGGGGATGGTCCTGTCGTAGGACTCCGAGCGGACATGGATGCGCTGCCGATTTTTGAGACAAGTGGTAAGCCCTGGGCGTCGAAGGTGCTGGGAAAGGCCCATTCCTGCGGGCATGATGGTCACACTGCAATGCTTCTCGGAGCGGCACGGCATCTTGCCGAGACACGAAATTTCAGAGGATCGGTTGCTGTAATATTCCAACCTGCCGAAGAAGGTGGTGGTGGTGCCTTAGCTATGGTGGAGGATGGGTTCCTAGACAAGTTTCGCATTGGCCAAGTCTACGGCATGCACAACGCTCCAGGGCTTGCGCTCGGCCAGTTTGCTATTCGCAAGGGTTCAGTAATGGCGGCTGCAGACACCTTCGAGATTGCTGTAACAGGGCGCGGAAGCCACGCAGCACAACCTCATCTGGCAATTGATCCCATCGTCACGGCCAGTCATATCGTTGTCGCATTGCAATCGATTGTGTCGCGTGAGACCGATCCATTGAAGTCTTTGGTTGTGACTGTCGCTTCCATCCATGGCGGTGACGCAAACAATGTCATTCCGGATACCGTGAGAATGACAGGGACAGTTCGTACACTCTTGCCGGAGACACGAGATTTTGCGGAGAGGCGGGTGAGGGAAGTTGCGGGAGCAACCGCCCAGGCACATGGTGCCGTTGTCGACATAGCGTACATGCGGGGGTACCCCGTCACCTTCAACCACGACACCGAGACGGAATTTGCAGCAGGTGTCGCGGGGAAGATTGTCGGCGACAATTTTGTCGACACGACAATGCCTCCTCACATGGGCGCTGAAGATTTTTCATACATGCTTGAACGCCGGCCGGGCGCGTTCATCTTCATCGGCAATGGTGATACAGCCAGTCTTCACAACCCTGCCTATGATTTTAACGATGGTGCCTTGCCTTATGGGATCAGTTACTGGGTCGCATTGGCAGAAACGTCACTTGCTGCCTGACGCTTCAATGGACGAGGAAGAGTAGATCCATGTCACTTTCTGCAGCGGCGTCGCGAGAAGCAGACAAAGTGGCTGTGCCCGTCCTGTCGGTGCAAGATCTCACAACTTCATTCAAGATGCAGGGTAAGTGGAGGACGGTAATTCGGGGAATTTCTTTCTCGATCGCCGCGCGAGAGACTGTCGCCATTGTTGGTGAATCCGGCTCAGGCAAGAGCGTCACAGCCCTGTCGATCATGCGGCTTTTACAGAAGAACGTCAGCCGTATAGAAGGTCGTGTCAGGCTTGCTGGACGTGAACTGTTGACGTTGCCCGACGAAGAAATGCGAAGGATACGCGGTAACGAGATTTCGATGATCTTTCAGGAGCCGATGACCTCGCTAAATCCAATTTTCCCGATTGGTAAGCAGATTGCCGAAGCATTGACGATCCACAGGGACATGCCCTGGACCGATGCAAGGGCGGAAGTCATTCGCCTCTTGGACAAGGTACAAATCCCGAACGCCGCTTCCCGCCATGTCGACTATCCACATCAATTTTCCGGTGGCATGCGCCAGCGTGTAATGATCGCCATGGCTCTGGCTTCCAAACCAAAACTGTTGATTGCTGATGAGCCGACAACGGCGCTTGACGTAACCATTCAGGGACAGATTCTCGATCTTATCAAGGCTCTGCAGGAAGAAGAGGACATGTCTGTTCTCTTCATTACCCATGACATGGGTGTAGTCGCTGAAGTCGCCAGTCGAACGATTGTGATGTATCGTGGAGAGGCCGTGGAGGCGGGGTCGACCAATGATATTTTCCACCGTGGCCAGCATCCGTATACACGAGCATTGCTTTCAGCGGTCCCAAAGCTTGGTTCGATGGCACGGCGGACATTGCCTCAACGGTTTCCTCTTATCGATATCAAGACTGGTGAGCCGAAGATACAGGCTGAAGTGAGTGATACGGTGGCGTTGTCGAAGGCTCCAATTCTGCAAGTAAAGGATCTCACCACGCGCTTCGATATTCACTCCGGGTTTTTCGGACGAAAGACTGGTGCTGTTCACGCTGTGGAGAAGGTGTCCTTCAATCTTTACGAGGGGGAGACCCTTTCGCTTGTCGGCGAATCAGGGTGTGGAAAGTCGACGACGGGGCGCTCAATCACCCGGCTGGTCACACCGACAAGTGGTGAGGTCAGAATCGACGGTCGTGACGTTCTACATCTCAACAAGCGGGCATTGCGTACGATGCGACGGTCTGTCCAGATGATCTTCCAGGATCCGTTCGCATCACTCAATCCGCGCATGAGTATCGGTTCTGCGGTCATGGAGCCCTATATTGAACATAACCCGGGTTCACGGATCCGGGCTCGCGAGAAAGCGTCCGATCTTATGGAGAAAGTGGGTTTGTCATCTGACATGATGAAACGCTTTCCCCACGAATTCTCTGGCGGCCAAAGACAACGCATTGCGATCGCACGAGCATTGATGCTTGATCCCAAGATCATAATCGCGGATGAAGCGGTCTCGGCTCTGGACGTGTCGATCAAAGCACAGGTGTGCAACCTGCTTCTGGATCTCCAGCAAAGTCTCAAACTTGCCTATCTCTTCATTAGCCACGACATGGCGGTCGTTGAGCGTGTGAGCCATCGGGTTGCTGTGATGTACCTCGGTGAGATTGTTGAGATAGGCCCAAGGGATGCGGTGTTCGGGAACCCTCAGCACGCCTATACGAAGAAGCTGATGGCGTCGGTCCCTGTTCCCGATCCGTCTCGTCTTGGAGTTAGGAGAGGCTCGATGACGGATGAGATCCGGAGCCCGGTCCGAGGCGTTGATTACATTCCGCCAGTTCGCCATTATCAAGAGGTTTGCGATGGCCATCTCGTACAGGTGGCATAGGCTATCATAGAAATGCCTGTTGTCGATTGGCGATCTGAATGGCAATTGGGCACATGGCAGTTATGGCCGGGAGAATTCTCATGGGGAAGCGGTCCGACCCTCACGGGCGACTAGATGATGCAGCGCGCGCTGGTTGGCTTTACTATGTTGCTGGTCGGACGCAGGATGAAGTTGCTGCTGCCATGGGTATTTCCCGCCAGTCGGCTCAGCGTCTTGTATCTCTGGCGGTTGCCGAGAGGCTGATCAAGGTCCGTCTCGATCATCCCATTGCAGCTTGTCTAGCACTTGGAGAGTCTCTTCAGAGAAAATATGGTTTGCGTCAGGTCGAGGTGGTTCCGAGTGACCCAGCGGGAAATTCGAGTACCGTTGGTCTCGCAGAGGCGGGTGCAGCGGAAATTGAGCGCTGGCTGAAGCGTTCGGATCCCATTATTCTTGCTGTCGGCACTGGTCGGACACTGAAGGCTGCGGTCGACCAATTGCCACCAATGGAATGCCCGCAGCATCGAATTGTGTCATTGACCGGAAATATCAGCCCAGACGGATCTGCTGCCTACTACAACGTCATCTTTTCGATGGCAGACGCGATCAAGTCTCGTCATTTTCCCATGCCACTTCCGGTCCTCTGCTCATCTGCAGAGGAACGCGATACGCTCCACGAACAAGCTCTAGTGCGATCGACGCTTGCTCTCGGCGCCCAAGCTGACGTTACCTTTGTTGGCATCGGTGAGCTCGGCCCCGAAGGTCCTTTGTGTGTAGATGGCTTCCTCGGGAAGGGCGAAATGCTGGAGCTTATCAAGAATGGCGCTGCCGGTGAAATCTGCGGTTGGATCTTTGATCTTGAAGGTCGGCTTCTCGAGCATCCCATCAATGATCGCGTGGCGAGTGTTCCTATTCCGTCTCGAGAGAAATCGTGCGTCATCGGCTTGGCCCAGGGGCAGCGAAAGGTGACGGCAATTTCGGCAGCTTTGCGCGGTGGTCTTGTGAATGCCTTCATTACGGACGAACGGACAGCCGAGCAATTGCTCCAAGAGTGAGCAAAAATTTAAAACATGAAATCAACGGCTTGTTGTGCTTCGCTGCACTGCAGCAAGGATTACCGATTGACTTCTGGACGTTCACAGTGAGTAATTGCTCATGGGCAAAGCGAATGCTCGATTCCATCTTCTGGGAGGAAGATATGACACCTAAGACAATTTTGCTGGGCACCTGCTCGGCGCTGGTTTTTTCCGGCATGGCTTCGGCCGCGACCCTTACAATTGCCACCGTGAACAACGGTGACATGATCCGGATGCAAGGTCTGACTGAAGACTTTACATCCAAGAACCCCGATATTGAGATCGAGTGGGTTACCTTGGAAGAGAACGTATTGCGGGAACGCGTTACGACAGATATCGCCACAAGCGGCGGCCAGTACGATATCCTGACTATCGGCAACTACGAAGTACCGATCTGGGCAAAGCAGGGCTGGTTGCTCGAGCTTGATGGACTGGGTGATGACTACGATGTCGATGACCTGTTGCCAGCCATTCGTGGTGGTCTGTCGGTGGATGGCAAGCTTTATGCAGCGCCATTCTACGGCGAGTCGGCGATGATCATGTATCGTACCGACCTGTTTGAGAACGCTGGGCTCGAGATGCCGGAAAGCCCGACTTGGGAATTCATAGCAGATGCTGCACGCAAGATTACAGACCGCGATGCTGACATCAACGGAATCTGCCTGCGCGGCAAGGCCGGATGGGGTGAAAACATGGCCTTCATCACGGCACTGACGAATTCGTTCGGCGGGCGCTGGTTTGACGAGAACTGGCAGCCACAGTTCGACCAGCAAGAATGGAAGGATGCGCTGCAGTTCTATGTGGATCTGATGAAGGATGCCGGACCGGCCGGAGCATCTTCCAATGGCTTCAATGAAAACCTGACACTCTTCCAGCAAGGCAAATGCGGCATGTGGATGGATGCCACTGTGGCAGCTTCCTTTGTGTCGAACCCGGACGATTCCAAGGTTGCTGACAAGGTTGGCTATGCGCTCTTCCCCTCAAAGGAGGGAGTGGACAATCATGGGAACTGGCTGTGGTCCTGGAACCTTGCAGTTCCAGCAAGTTCGAAGAATGCCGACGCCGCCCAGAAGTTCATCGCTTGGGCGACCAGCAAGGAGTACACCGAGCTTGTTGCTTCCAAGGAAGGGTGGGCAAATGTTCCGCCGGGTACGCGAACCTCGCTCTATCAGAATGAGGAATATAAAAAGGCGGCTCCTTTTGCAGAACCAACACTCGCCGCAATGAATGCGGCCGATATTACCAATCCTAGCGTAAAGCCTGTGCCGTATACGGGCGGTCAATTCGTGGCAATCCCAGAATTTCAGGCGATCGGTACCAATGTCGGCCAGTTGTTCTCGGCTGTCATCGCGGGCCAATCCTCCGTTGATGAGGCGCTTGCTCAGGCACAGTCAGCGACTGTACGTGAAATGACGCGGGCAGGTTATATCAAGTAAGCTCCTCCCGAGCCAGGCGCCACCCGGCTTGACCGGGTGGCGCAGCAAGGATCCTTCCACTGATCATGTGAAGACCCGAGGTTGCCTACGCCGTAGGTGGAAGCACCGTTTTCGAGGGGCGCAAGATGGCGACGCAGAACACCAAAACATTGGCGCGGTTAATGATGGCGCCGTCAGTGATCCTGTTGCTGGTCTGGATGGTTGTGCCACTGTCGATGACGCTCTGGTTCTCCTTTCAGAACTATAACCTGCTCAATCCCGGCAATGTCAGCTTCACGGGTCTCTTCAATTACAAGTACTTCTATAGCGACCCGGCATTTTTCCAGTCGATCTGGAACACACTCGCAATCGTTGTCGGTGTGCTGCTCATCACTGTTGTCGGTGGTACGCTGATCGCGCTTCTGCTCGACCAGCCAATCTTTGGTCAGGGCATTGCCCGCATACTCGTCATCTCGCCGTTCTTCGTGATGCCGCCTGTTGCAGCCCTGGTGTGGAAGAACATGATCATGCATCCCGGTTACGGGGTGTTTGCGGATATCAGTCGTCTGTTTGGACTGCAACCGGTCGACTGGTTTGCGCAGTATCCACTTCTGTCGATCATCATAATCGTTGCCTGGCAGTGGCTTCCCTTCGCCACCTTGATCTTGCTCACCGCGCTGCAATCGCTGGACAGTGAACAGAAAGAGGCAGCTGAAATGGACGGTGCCAATTTCTTCTACCGCTTCATATACCTGACGCTGCCGCATCTATCGCGCGCAACGACAGTTGTGATCCTCATCCAGACGATCTTTCTGCTCGCAGTCTATGCAGAGATCCTCGTGACCACCAATGGCGGACCAGGTTATGCATCTACCAACCTGGCTTTCCTGATCTATCGTACAGCGTTGCTTGGCTATGACGTCGGTGGCGCATCCGCTGGTGGCATTATTGCCGTCATTCTCGCCAATATAGTTGCCATCTTCCTGATGCGGGCAGTTGGCAAGAACCTCGACAAATAGGGGAAGATCATGGCGCGTACCGTAACCAGACGACACAAGGTCATTGCCACGATTGCCGCATGGACCGTGGCTTTGACGATCTTCTTTCCGATCCTTTACACGCTTGTGACGAGCCTCAAGACGGAGCCGGAGGCGATCGCCGGCTTCAGCCTCATTCCGTCCGGCACATTTGAGAATTACATTACGGTTCAAACGCAGCGTGACTATATTCGACCATTCATGAATTCGGTGGTGCTGTCCGTTGGTTCCACCGTTCTTGCGCTCATCGTTGCCATTCCAGCCGCCTGGGCCATGGCGTTTTCGCCGACCAGATGGACCAAGGACATCTTGATGTGGATGCTTTCCACCAAGATGATGCCTGCGGTTTCCGTTCTCGTTCCGATCTACCTGATTTTCCGCGACTTCAGCCTGCTCGATTCCCGCATTGGCCTGACGATCATGTTGATGCTGATCAACCTGCCGATCGTGGTGTGGATGTTGTATACCTATTTCCGCGAGATCCCGGGTGAAATCCTGGAAGCGGCACGTATGGACGGCGCAGGATTGTGGCAGGAGATCGTTCATGTGCTGACGCCGATGGCAATACCCGGCATCGCATCGACCTTGCTTCTCAATATTATTCTGGCCTGGAACGAATCGTTCTGGACGATACGGCTGACGACAACGAACGCGGCGCCGTTGACGGCTTTCATTGCATCGTTTTCGAGCCCGCAAGGTCTGTTCTGGGCAAAGCTTTCGGCCGCGTCGACGATGGCGATTGCGCCAATTCTCATCCTTGGCTGGTTCAGCCAGAAGCAACTCGTTCGCGGCCTCACCTTCGGCGCGGTTAAGTAGGGAAGACGATCATGGGCAGCATCACGCTCCAAAAGGTGTCGAAGTCCTTCGGCGACGCGGAAATCATCCCGTCGATCGACCTGGAAATATGCGACGGTGAGTTTGTTGTCTTCGTTGGGCCGTCAGGCTGTGGAAAATCCACGTTGCTGCGCCTTATCGCGGGTCTTGAAGACGTCAGCGGCGGTTCGATCCTGATCGACGGACAGGACGTGACGCAAACGGCCCCGGCGCATCGAAGGCTGGCCATGGTGTTTCAGTCATATGCGCTTTATCCGCATATGAGCGTCAGGAAGAATATCGCGTTTCCGCTGAAGATGGCGAAGATCGACAAGGCGGTGATCGAGCAGAAAGTCGAAGACGCTGCCCGGGTCCTCAATCTCAGCGAATATCTGGAACGTCGACCGTCCCAACTATCGGGTGGCCAGCGTCAGCGTGTGGCGATCGGGCGTGCAATCGTGCGTGAACCATCGGCCTTCCTGTTCGACGAGCCCTTGTCGAACCTGGATGCCGCCTTGCGCGGCACGATGCGGCTCGAAATCAGCCAACTCCATCATCAGTTGAAGACCACCATGGTCTATGTCACGCATGATCAGGTGGAAGCCATGACAATGGCCGACAAGATCGTCGTCCTCAATCGTGGCAATATCGAGCAGGTTGGCTCTCCACTGGACCTCTATTCAAGGCCACGCAATCTTTTCGTTGCCGGTTTCATCGGCTCGCCGAAGATGAACCTTCTGGACGGAGAGTTTGCGCGTTCCAGGGGGGCAAGGACCGCCGGCATCCGGCCGGAGCATATTGCCCTTTCTCATGAAAGTGGCTTGTGGAGCGGCAGTGTCACCGTTGCCGAACACCTCGGATCGGACACATTCCTGCATGTTGATGTTGATGGGGTAGGCCAGATCAACGTGCGTTGTGATGGTGAGTTCAGTGCACGCTACGGCGACCGGATCTTCTTGACGCCAAACGAAGAAAAGCTGCATCGCTTTGATGAACAGGGCCTGGCGATCTGACGCGGGCATGGAGTAGCATGATGACTGTCCAACTTTCCTCTGCCGCACTTGAGCAGGTTTCGAAGACTGCAACCGTGCCAGCATATGATCCGTTGAAACTCTCGCCGGGCATC
>JAEWDP010000001.1 GCA_023390055.1 Pseudomonadota bacterium
TGTCCCGCGTGCCTTCGTGAAAGGTGCTGGTAAAGACCACCGTGGGAATGCTGAGATCGATGAGATATTCGAGAGCTTCACCCTGTTCGGCACCCGGCAGGTTGATGTTTGAAATGGCAAGCGTCACCGGCTCCGAAGAACGGTCATAGGCAAGCTGCAACTCCTCGAAATCACGGCAGATCTCGATGTCGATCCCAAACAGCTCCTTCAGTTTCGCGCCGATCAAGGAATGAAAGACGTTTGAATCTTCGGCAAGCAGGATGCGTGCGCTCGCCAATGATTGCCCGGAATACTGCATTCCGGAAATTCCAAGGAAAGTCATGATACCCTCAGTCTGGTGTCCCCTGCCGGCAACATGCACCAAAGGCGTTTTCGGAAGCGTTAACCTGATACCGCAACCTTGTTGCAGTTTGATCGAATGCGCCTCTTGTGCGGTGTCAAAATGAATGGCGGGCAAAACCAGTTCGCTGGCCAGTCCGAAATCGCTATTCGTTCGCAAATGCGTTGTCGCTCAAAGGTTACGATCGCCCTGGCGCCAAAACGACGCAAACACTGTCGCGCCCGGCACCTGCCCGATCAACGGGTGCCGGACAGGCATGCTGCAGATCCGCTGGACGAAACATCAGCCTCGCAGGAGCTGGTTTTCCGGATCGAAGGGGCTTTCAGGAACGACCACCGCATCATAGAGCGTGCCCAGGATCTTGATCTTAAGCCGGGTATCAACGGCTGCGTGGTCCGGTTTCACCATGGCAAGTGCCAACGACTTTCCAAGGCGCCAGCCGTATCCGCCGATCGTCGCGCGGCCGACCAGATTGCCTGACAGGTCATAGATTGCCTCAGATCCTCGTGCATCGACATCTGTCGTTCCCTCCACCACCAATGTGACGAAGTTCCACTTCAGACCATTGTCCCGGTAGGCAACCAGTGCATCGCGACCGATGAAAGGTTTTTGTGGCCGCAAGAACCGATCGAGGCCGGATTCGTAGGCATTGTACTCGATCGACAGTTCGCGCCCCATACTGCGATAGGATTTCTCAAGGGCCATCGCCCCCATCGCGCGAATACCGAAAGGCCTGATCGAGAATTCGGCGCCAGCCTCCATCAATTGGTCGAAGATATAGTTCTGCATTTCAATCGGATGGTGCAGTTCCCACCCCAACTCTCCGACGAAGTTGACGCGCAGCGCATGCGCCGTCGCAACACCGACAGAGATCGCCTTTCCCGTCAGCCACGGAAAACTGTCATTTGCAAGGTTCGTACGCGTCAACTTTTTCAAGACATCACGCGACTTCGGACCCGCCAGCACGAAGACGCCATATTTCTGGGTGATCGGCTGCAACTGGACCGAACCATCTTTTGGCAAAAGCCGCGCCAGATTGTCATGATCATGCGCCTCCAGGGCCCCTGACGAGACCATGTAGAAGCGTCCTGGCGCCCATTCATAGATCGTGAACTCCGCACGCACACCACCGGCTGGCGTCAAGGCGTGGGCAAGCGCAATACGCCCGCGCTTCTTGGGAATGGAATTGGCAAAGATGCTTTCAAGCCAGGCCCTTGCTCCATGCCCACTCACTTCGATCTTCGCGAAGGGAGACATATCAAGAATACCAACATTTTCATGCACATTGCGCACTTCGTTACCGACATGCTCAAAGTAATTCGAGCGTCTGAACGACCATTTTTCGACAACGCGCCCATCATCGAGTGGCGGCGCGTGATTATGGTTGGTAATGACATCGACACCGACGCCGAGCTCAGCGGTCGGCACCTCATATCCCTCGGGGCAGAACCAGTTTGCACGTTCCCATCCAAACACTGACCCGAACACGCCTCCGAGGTCTTTGAGACGTTCATAGACAGGTGTCGTCTTCAATGGGCGGGCAGCGGACCGCTCCTCGTCGGGATAATGCATCGTGAAGACATTGGCGTAGGCTTCTTCATTCTTGGCAACAAGATAACCCTCTGTCGCATAGGGCCCGAAGCGCCGCGGATCGACGCCCATCAGGTCGACGGTCGGCTCGCCGTCCACGATCCACTCAGCCAGCTGCCAGCCGGCTCCTCCAGCGGCCGTAATCCCGAACGAATGACCCTCGTTCAACCAGAAATTCTTCAATCCAGGTGCAGGACCGACGATTGGATTGCCGTCCGGTGTATAGGCGATCGCACCATTATAGACCTTCTTGATGCCCGCCTCCCCAAAAGCCGGCACACGGGCAATCGCCGTTTCGATATGCGGCATCAGCCGGTCCAGATCCTCCTGGAAGAGCTCGTATTCGCTGTCGGCTGAGGGTCCATCGACATAACAGACCGGAGCCCCGACCTCATAGGGTCCGAGAAGGAGCCCACCCGCCTCCTCACGCATGTACCAGGCACTGTCCGATTCGCGCAAAACGCCCATCTCGGGCAGCCCCTGCCGGCGGCGCGCCTGAATATCCGGATGGGGTTCCGTGACAATATACTGGTGTTCGACCGGAATGACCGGAATGTCGAGACCAACCATTTCACCTGTTTTGCGCGCAAACGAGCCGGTACAGGAAATGACATGTTCGGCAATGATTTCACCCTTGTCAGTCGTCACCTTCCAGAGGTCGTCGGGTTGCTGCTCGATCATGGTGACAGTTGTATTGCGGTAGATTGTGGCACCGTGGTTGCGAGCACCCTTGGCAAGTGCCTGCGTCAGGTCTGCCGGCTGGATATAGCCATCGTCGGGGTGCTGGATCGCACCGAGCAGGCCGTCCGTCTCGCAAAGCGGCCAGACCTCCTTGACCTCCTCAGGGGTCAAGAATCTGGTCTTGACCCCGATCGTCTCGGCAATACCGGCATAGTACTGATATTCGTCCATGCGATCCTTTGTCCTCGCAAGACGGATGTTCGACACCTTGGCAAAACCGACATTCATACCGGTCTCCGCCTGCAGTTCCTCGTAGAAGCGAACCGAATACTTGTGCAGTTGTCCGACCGAATAGGACATGTTGAAGAGCGGTAGCAGTCCCGCGGCATGCCATGTGGAGCCGGATGTCAGTTCCTTGCGTTCGATGAGAACAACGTCGTCCCAGCCCTTCTTCGCGAGATGATAAAGTGTCGAAACACCAACGACGCCGCCCCCGATCACCACCGCGCGTGCATGTGTCTTCATGAAATGGAACCTCTTCGAACAGCCACCGTCTCATCGCCGGCAGCGTATTGATCTCGTAGTGCTGGAACTATGCAATTCCATGGCCCTTGCCAAACGCCTGATTACGACATGCGAAAAGCTTGCCGCGACGATGGCGATCGCCGTTCAGGCCCCATCACCATCCAGCTTGTCGCCAATTGCCGAAGGCGCAGGCGGCCCTGACCCCTTCCTGTCACCTGGCAGGATCATGATGTCGTGACGCGCATAAGGAATGGCGATGCCTTCCGACTTGAATTTTCGCAAGATCTCTGCCCGCAATGCATTTCGAACACGCAGACCGTCGGAATAATCGGCCAGATGAAAGCGCAGCTCGAAATCGAGCGACGAGGAAGCAAAGGCCATGAACTCGACATGCGGTTCAGGGTTGCGAAGCACTTCCGGGATCGCGGCGACAATTTCAAGCAGAACTGCGATGACGTGGTCGGGGTCATTACCATAGGCAACGGAGACCGGTATTTCCGAGCGCTGGATCCGGTTGCGATGGGTCCAGTTTCCAACAGCTGCATTGATCAGTTCGGAATTCGGCACGATGATCGTCTGCGTTCGAAAAGTCTCGATCTCCGTTGCACGGACCGAAATGCGCTTGACGATACCTTCCGTCGTGCCGGTGACGACATGGTCGCCAACCTTGAAGGGACGCTCGACCAGAAGGATCAGGCCCGACACGAAGTTCGAGACGATGTTTTGAAGGCCAAAACCGATACCGACCGAAAGAGCAGACGCAACCAGGGCAAAGCTGGACAGGTCGATGCCGGCAGCCGACACGCCGATGATGGCCGCCAGACCCATGCCGAGATAACCGATGCCTGTCTTCACCGAATTGCGCACGCCCTGGTCCACGTGGCTTCGCGCCAAGACATGGCGGTCGATCCATCTCTGGACCCATCGGGTCAGAAAATAGCCGAGTGCAAACAGTGCCAGGCCACCGACAATGCCGATGATCGAGATCGAAATGTTTCCAAGTGTGATGTTCGTGAAGAAGCGGTAGGCCAATCCTTCGATGTCGGGGATCTGGAAACCCCAGGTCACGAGTACAAGAGGAAGACCGATAATGAGCCCGAACGCATAGATGGCAATGCTGAGCGCCAATCCGATCTGGTCGAGGCCGACCTCACCAAGTTGATAGCGCCTGGCAATCTTCCTGCCAAATTCGGTTTGCGCAAAGGCCCCTTCCAGGCCCACGGCCTTGCCCGACAAGATTCCGATATAGACCGTCACGAGGACCGCACCGGTCAGGACGAACTGCGTGGCGACAAAACGGGCCAGTCCGACATAGCCGGCCAGAACCGCAAGCACGAGCGCCATGCCCATACCACGCAACAACAGCGCCAGCCATCTTGGCCAGGCACGACCGGAATGGGACTGGTCATCCAGGTACAGAACCGGACGACTGAATGACAAGCCGATCAGGATCAGACCGATCAACAGGGATCCGATAACGCTGTAGGCGACTGTAAGCACAAGCGGCCAGTACAATGTCTGACTGATCGTACCCAAAAAATAGTCAAGGCCGTTGATCACGGCCATCGCGATGATGGCCGATCCCAGAAGGTAGGCGCCATGATCGGTGACACGCACCAGGCGCCATTGCGGCTGATTGGGCGTCAATACCGCATTGGTCAGTCGCCAGACGAAATAGACAAACCAGACAAGGCCAAAAAATGCAGCAATGATTGGCGCGATATTGATGCGCAGGACATCAAAACTGTTTAAAAACAGGAACGATGAGCCGAGAAAGGCTGCAAGAGACATGGTCCGCGTCACCGTCAGCCAGAACGCAACGGACAGGCGCTTGATATAACTCGGTTTCTCGAATGCCTCATCACGACTGACAAGACGCCCGAAGAGACGACGCCCACCGTTCAGGAACAAAAGGGCGGCAGCGAGTGAAAGAACAAGCGCACCAACAAGCTGTGCAGACCTGTATTGCCACACGAAGGTCGCCCAATTCGCAAGGCTTGTCCCGAGCCGGGTCATTTCCCGCGAAAACACGGTCGCCGCCTCAAAGAATACAGAAGTCGACAATTGCGTTCGCGCCAAAAGCCTGTTTGTAAAAAGCTCCCGTCGCAATGTGGTGATCGAGCTGATCACCTGTGTGGCATTGGCGGCAAGGCTTGCCGCGTCATCGCTCATGAGCGCCAGTTCGGCCCTTTCGGCGGACAGTCGGCTCCGTTCCTGTGTAACAGCCGTTGCCTCGCCGGGTCGTCCTTCGGCTGGCGGGTCCCCGAGATCGGCAAGCTGGTTTTCAATTTTGGAGGAACGAGTATCCAGAGCTCCGGTGGTCTTCTTCAGAGCCACAATGAGATTGTCTGCCTCCGCGCGCAGGCCAGCAAGGTAGAGATCGTCCCGTCTCGGTCCGTCGAGCTTTCCAAGAATACCTTCAAGCTTTTGACGTACACCGGCGAGCTGGCTCTGGATCTCGGCATTGCTGGCGCCGTTCGTGGCCTCGATCCTGATGGCGTCTTCGGCATGAACGCTGGTCGCAAATACCTGGACCGCCAGCGCAAGTAGAATGATCGCGCATGCAAGAAACAGGTTCTTCAGGGGCTGACGGCAAAGCGCAGCAGATGGGCGTGTCGAGTTCAATGCGGGCACCGTTTCAATTGGTCATGGCAAAACTACGTTATCAGACATCGAAACTATGGATACAGCCTCAGCCAAACATGTTGGAACCTTGGGAGGGGGTACCGCGTTACCATCCGCCATGACCACAGGAGGAAAGTGAATGGAAGATGCAGGTGTTGGCTGGATCGCAGCAATCATCATCGGCGGTGTCGCAGGCTGGCTTGCCGAGCAGTTCATGAAGAGCAGCATGGGCATTTTGATGAATATCCTGCTCGGCATCGTCGGCGCAATCGTCGCCAACGCGCTTCTTGGCCTGTTCGGGATAGCTCACGGCGGCTGGATCGGCTACCTCATCGCCGGGTTTATCGGTGCCTGCATACTGATTGCAGTCGGCCGCATGATTCGACGGTAGACCACTTCATCAGCGATTAAAAACCAGCGCCGGGCTTGGACAGATAGTCGAGTTCGGCGTTCGTAGACACACGCCCGAGCAGGGCATTGCGGTGCGGAAAGCGGCCAAACTGACGGATCACGTCCAGATGACGTTGCGCATAATCAAGATATTGTTCGTCACCGAGTGCCGTAAACAGGCTGACCGAACGCTCCTGATCTTCCATCATTTCTGAATGTTCAAACGGCAGATAGAAGAATGCCCTTCTTTCTGGCGCAACGGCCTGGTCAGCGCCTGTTTCCACGGCAAGCCGAGCTTCACGCAGGGCAATCCAGTCGGCTGCAAACGCAAGTGGCGTGCCGCGATAGATATTGCGCGAGAACTGATCCAGGACGATAATGGCGGCGAGGTGGTAATGCGGTTTGACGCGCCAATCCTCCAGTTCTCCACGTGCAAACGCCAGATGAAGTTCGCCAAACCGGTCACGGATTTCCGCATCCAGTTCCTGCGTCACGGAAAACCATTGCGCCCTGGAAAGCTCGTCGAACCAGAAACGCAAGACTTCATCCGCCTTGTTCATAACCATGAGATCGCTCCTTTCAGGCCAGTCGCAGCTTGTCATTATCCTTGCCGAGGATGCGGCACAGGCCCTCGACAACCATATTGTGGTCTTCGCGTTGCGGCAGCCCGGAAACCGTAATTGCGCCGATGCATCCGCTGCCTTCGACAAGAATGGGGAAGCTTCCGCCGTGTGTGGCATAATCGGCGGATGACAATCCGTATTTCGCTTCGATTGTTGTCTGCAACTGGGTCAGTATCAAACCCATGGCATAACTTGGCCTGAAAAAACGCAGGGTCACGGCCTGTTTCCGACGCACCCAGGAGGCATTGTCCGCGCTTGTCCCGGGCATGGCGCAATAAAAGGCCGGCATGGAATGCAGTCGAACATCGATGACGATGGTCAATCCCCGCTCCACAGCCATGTCGCGCAGCAGTGTTCCAACCGCCCAGGCGCTGGCCGCATCAAACCGGTCGAAGCGGAGAGCCTTTTCCTGTTCGGCGATACGGGCAAGATCATCTTCAATCGTCATGCGTCATCCTCCAGTTCATGGCTCGGCATTGATGCGCAATCAAGCCGGAGAAGTAAAGCATCACGACGACCCCGTTTCACGACACGCCAATCTTGAGGTTCGGCTACCTGGTGTCAGTTGAACAGAAACGGCCAGGATTGCCCTGATGGCATTGACGTCTAAAGGCAAGCTTGATGAAGCGGTCGTAAGAAAAGGCAAACTGGAAGGTTACGGCTGCGAGTGTCGACGCCGCCCGGTCAAACCGGCGCAACAGACAAAAAGATCTTGCAACGGACGATCAAATGTCTTTTTACGGAGGGAACCCTTCGACCTCTGATTTTCTATCGAGGACTTTCACCTAAAATGGAAATATTTACAGCTGCCGGCTTTGCGGCACTTATTCAAGTCATCGCAATCGATCTTGTTCTTGCCGGTGACAATGCAATCGTGATCGGACTTGCCGCAGCCGGACTGCCGGCTCATCTAAGAAACAAGGCTATTCTGGTCGGCATTATCGCAGCGACCGTCCTGCGAATCAGTTTTGCAGTCCTGACAGCCTATCTTCTCGGTCTCGTCGGATTGCAATTGCTCGGCGGACTGCTTCTCGCCTGGGTCTGCTGGAAAATGTGGACGGAGCTGCGGTCAGGATCACATGTGGTCGAAAGCGTGGCGACAGACGGCAAACAACAGCAATTGTCAAACAAGCAGAAGACATTCGCGCAGGCGGCAATGCAGATCGTCGTTGCCGATGTTTCCATGTCCCTCGACAACGTGCTTGCCGTTGCTGGCGCGGCACAGGAGCACACAACCGTCCTCGTTGTTGGTCTGATCCTGTCGATCGCGCTCATGGGGCTCGCCGCCAACATGGTCGCCAAGCTGCTTCAGCGCCACCGCTGGATTGCTTATGTCGGCCTCGCCGTCATCGTCTATGTATCGCTTTCGATGATCTACGAAGGAACGATAGAGGTACTGCCCCACATCAACGGATGGCTGGCCACCTGAAACATCTCATCCGGGCCGCGGTTCAGTCCGGCAGGGGTTGAACAGACCTTCAGGGCGCTTCACCGGAAACTTGCAATTGAGCCATCCAGATGATGAAGATGGTTACCGGCATCGAAAATGGACCATCCGTCGGTACAGAATGCCTGCAGATGCACGATTGTGATCCCTGTGTGGGCCTTAAAGCCCATCAGAACCGAGTGAGGCCAGCATGAGTGACCACGACGATGACCATATGGCCGGTTCGACGGACTGGCGCGACCACGGGGTCAAGGTGATCCCGGGTGGCTCGCTCGATCCCAACACCGCACAGACGCCCGGCATGAACCGGGCAACGGCAATCAACAACGCGCGTGCCGGGGCAGAGAAGATCTGGGCTGGAACGGTCACCATCCATGCCAATGCAAAGACCGGCGCTCACCACCATGGCGACCTGGAAAGCATCATCTACGTCGTAAAGGGCAAGGCCCGCATGCGTTGGGGCGACAATCTGGAATTTGTTGCCGAAGCAGGTCCTGGCGACTTCATCTACGTACCGCCTTATGTCCCGCATCAGGAGATCAACGCCAGCCGTGATGAAACCCTGGAATGCGTGCTTGTTCGCTCCGGGCAGGACCCGGTGGTCGTCAATCTCGACATCGAACCGATTGAAAAGCCGGAAGAAGTCTTGTGGAAGGATCCGATCCATCGCTGACACGCTGTCATCGATGCCCTGCCCGGCTGAAACACAAGATTTATGACCTTTCCTTCCCTTCCCTTCCCACAGCACTAGCTCATCTTCAGATCGCTGCAATCCGGTGGGAAGGTAATCGCCATGGTCGAGACAACTGGTGAAGACGAAGGTCACAAGACAGAGCTGAAGCGTGTCATGGGGCCAGGGCTTCTGCTTCTCTTCATCATTGGAGACGTGCTCGGAACCGGTATCTACGCATTGACCGGAGAGGTTGCCGCGGAAGTTGGCGGAGTGGTCTGGCTGCCTTTTCTGATTGCATTCAGCGTCGCGCTACTGACAGCATGCAGTTATCTCGAACTGGTGACAAAATATCCAAGGGCCGCCGGCGCGGCACTCTACACCCACAAGGCGTTCAATCTGCACTTCCTGACCTTCCTCGTCGCCTTCACTGTCATGGCATCCGGCATTACGTCGTCTGCAACCGCATCTCGTGCCTTTGCCGCAAACTTTGCTGCCACTTTCGGATTGGATACCGGCTCGCTTGTCGTCCCGCTCATTGCCGCAGCATTCATTGCCCTCATCGCGATCGTCAACCTGCGAGGTGTCAGCGAAAGCGTGAAGATGAATGTCGTATTGACAATCGTCGAGCTTAGCGGCCTTTTGATCATAATCACGATCGGTTTTTGGGCAATCGCGGGTGGCGAAGGCGACGTCTCACGGGTCTGGACATTTCAACCAAACGGCGAACGTGGCATATTCTGGGGCGTGATCACCGCAACCACGCTGGCCTTCTTTGCCATGGTGGGCTTTGAAGATTCCGTCAACATGGCCGAGGAATGCAAGGATCCAAGCCGGATCTTTCCAAAGGTATTGATCAGCGGACTGCTGATTACCGGAACGATCTATATTCTGGTTTCGATTTCCGCGATCACGCTTGTCCCCGCCGCAGCCCTTAGCGAAGGTGAAACACCCCTTCTCAAGGTCGTGCAAGCGGGGGCCCCGGGATTTCCGATCAGCATCTTCGGGATCATTACCATGCTGGCGGTTGCCAATTCCGCATTGATCAACATGCTCATGGCTAGCCGCCTCATCTACGGAATGAGCCGGGAGGGTGTCCTGCCCAACATATTCGGGCACGTCCACGGCACGAGGCGAACGCCGGACGCGGCAATCCTTTTTACGACACTGCTTGCCGTTGCACTGATCATGTTTGCAGGTGGCGTGCCGGAACTTGGAGGAACGACCTCGCTCCTGCTCCTTTGTGTCTTTACGATCGTCAACATCGCCGTCCTTGTGCTGCGAAAGGACCACGTTCCCCATAAGCATTTCCGAACGCCGACAATCCTGCCCGTACTTGGCGCACTGACCTGCGGTTTCCTGTCCGGTCCATGGACAGGGCGTGATCCGGTTCAGTACACCATCGCGGCAAGCTTGCTGGCGCTGGGAGTTGTCCTGTGGGGAATGACGGTAACGCTCATGCGCCGGTCGAAGCAAAATCGCACCTGACGACCGTCTACCCTCAATCCTGCATTTCGGGCAGACGCAGCGAAAGCCGGCCATCGGCGCCGATGATCGTGGAAAGATCGCGATAATGCGGCAATGTCGGATGACGGGTTTCAAGGGCATGCTGGTGTGTGGCGGTAATGACCATGACGTCGGCACCAGCCGCCTCACCCGCCATCACGCCAGCGATGACATCCTCGAAAACAAGTATTTCCGATGGATCAATGCCGATCCGTTCTGCACCCAGAAGATAACACTGGGGATCCGGCTTGCCGACGGCAACATCTTCAGCCGTGACCATGATCCGCGGCTCTGCAAGCCCTGCAGCCGCCAGACGCGCCCGTGCAAGATCGATGGGCGCGGACGTGACTATTGCCCAGCGGTCGGGCGGTAACGCAGCCAGGAAGTCTCGAGCACCTTCAATCGCAATGACGCCTTCGACGTCCTCGATCTCTCCCCGCAGGATTTCTGCAGCTTCGACAACCGGGTCGATTCCGGCAAGATTGAGACCCCTTATCGTATCAATGCCCCGCTTGCCATGCATCGACGGTAGAAAGGATTGAAGGTCAAGGCCCTGACGCAATGCCCAGCGCCCCCAGACACGCTCTGCAGCCGCAATCGAGTTCAATATCGTGCCATCCATATCGAAGAGGAAGCCACCATAAGTCTTTTCGGTCCGCAAGAATTCAGTCGACAGCAAGGCGAATATCCATGGAAGGAGTTGTCATCAGGAGCAAGGCTCGCACGAAGACGGTCCATAGCCGGACATCATCGCTGTCGCAAGCATATCGTGGTCGGGCCTGCTGCGTTATGACCGGGGCGCGGCCACCGCATGAGAAAGGGAGCCGGTTCGGGAAGCTTGGCGACCCAACCATAAATATGACTGCTACCATCATCTTTTGGTGGACGTCATTCGTCGGAAATGGCATTGCTTTCCCCAGGTTGCAAACTCCTTCGGGTAAAGCCATGGCCGTAGCAGACAGACTATCATCGGATACTATCCTCGATCATCACGCCGCAGTATCAATGATCGAGAAGATGCGCGAAGATCATAAAAGCCTCGGGCGTGACAGGTGCGCTCCCGGACGCTGGGATTTTCGTCTCCATTATGGCGCGGTGTCGGCCAGGCTTCATGACAGCGGCATGCACATCCGCGTCTTCGCAGATGACGACACCAATCTTTCCTATGTGAAGATGGAGATTGCCGCACATGCTGCCAAAATTCTCGGAACGACGAGTGGCATTCACTGGAGCGGCCAGGACAACATGTCGGCGCCTCCGGTGTTCTTTCGTGAGATTTCCGTCGTTTCTTCGTGGCGTGTCTCTCCCCATATGCAGCGGATCCGCTTTCGCGCTGACAACCTTGCCCGTTACGCAATCGGCGGCTTGCATATCCGCATCCTGATCCCGCCTAAAGGACGCAAGCCGATATGGCCGACAATCGCTCCCGACGGTATGCTCTCCTGGCCCCGCGACGAGGACACGTTGACAGTCCGCATATACACGATCCGCAGCATCGATGTTGATGCCGGGACACTCGACGTGGACTTTGTCCTGCACCCGGGCCTGGAGACGCCAGCCGCAAGTTTCGCAACAAATGCCAGGGAGGGTCAGGTCATCGGAATGCTTGGTCCCGGTGGAGACGGCGTCCCTCAAAACAAAAGCCTGCTGATCGCAGGAGACGACACGGCCATCCCTGCAATCTCACGCATTCTCGAAAATCGCCGACCGGAAAGTACTGCCCGTGTTTTTCTGGAGGTAGATTCAGAGGCGGATGTGGTTCCGATTGGAAATGAAAATGCCGCGGTGACGTGGCTCTTTCGCAAAGGTCGTCCCGCCGGAACGACCGGTCTTCTTTCCAAAGCGCTGAGGGCACTCGACCCCGCCGCCCTGCCCCTTGACCTTTATGTGTGGGCCGGATGCGAATTTTCGGATTTTCGCGAAATTCGCAAACTTGTCCGCAAAGACTGGAACGTGCCCAAGGATCGTCACCTTGTTGTCGCGTACTGGCGCCAAGGTGCCAACGGTGGGGATCGAACCAGCAACGACGAATGAGATCTGGTTTCCACCGATTTCCGGATCGGCCGTCCGTCGTGATCTGGTGATGGATACTCTCCCGTCCAAGCTGTCCGGCGCGCTTTGTTTGCTGGATAGTCGCAGCACCTGGAGAAGCATCTATGGAGACGCTAAAGATGAATAATGCGGAAGCGGATCAATTTGGTGTTGCGGCTGGAGCACGGAAGTTTGCAGTTGACACTGTTTTGAAGGCCTTGGTCGAACACGCCAGTGCTACTGACCCTGCGATAAGGGATCGTATCGTGGAAACGGCGGAGGTCTACCTGAAGGCACTGCCGGAAACTGAGCTGGAACAGGAATTCGCCAAGTGGTCTCGTGCCTACATAAATGGCCTCGTTCACTCAACAAGTTCATAGAGGAAGCGATTGCCAGGACTGGACGAGGTTACGCGCGGCCAGGCGTCTTTAAAAACGAAGCACAGAAGGACTTTGCTCAGGCGAAAACCTCGCCTTCATGATCGTAGATAAAGTTCAATTGCTCGACTACAGTTTGGAAACGTCAAGCCAGCTCCTTGTTCCACTCGTGGAACCACTGAGCCACGGTAAATACCACCGTACGGTCGTTGCCATATTCATCGACATTGGCCGGATCATCGATGAGGTTGGAAGCGGCACGGCGGTAGTAGTCGGCCGTATTCTCGGGAACGACGAGCACCGCGATGAACGCTAGGTTTGAGCGGCGAAGGAAAGGCCGAAGCGCGGCACGGACACCGCAGAGCGCGACCGCGATTGCGAGATGTGGGGGCGACTTCGCCCGATTGACTGATCGATATGACATTGAAAGCTTCTCCGAGGGCAACGAGACCATGGCAACGACGTCAGTCTCACCGTGCTATTCGTCTGACTACCGTCTCCGGGCTAAGCGGAGCCCCGTCGAGATCGACCTCGATAAAGCCATGGAGAATGAGTGATGCGATGCCAGCGACGGGCTTGGTTTCCAGAAATGCCCTAAGGCAGTCCGAGAGCGGCAAAGAGCCGTGTTCATCGAGCGCCGTCAGCAGGCGAAGCCGATCCCCCAGAGGTGCATCGTGCGAGGCATAGCGCAACAGGTCCCGTGCATTCCGTAGCCTGAAGCCATCGTAGATTTCGGCACGGTCAAGAAGTCGGTAACGGGCATTGATGTGTGCGGCTTCCGACGCGATGACTGCGACATCCATGGAGACAATACGATCGGGTGCGTCCAGATAGAGGGTGGCACCATCCTCGTCGAAGACCTGAAAATCGGGAACATGGGCGATCCCGCCAGTGCCGAACGGGGGCGGCATGCATCGCCATGTGGTGACCGAGGGGTTCACATCCAAAATGCACCCGACATCGCGGGCCACCTGCGAGCGGAACAGGCGCACACCTTCGCACTTCACGGTTCCCGAAGGATGATAGGTTCTGATTGACGCGGAGTTTCTGGCGGCGCGCAGCATTGCGGCCTGCTTGGCAATTCCCATGGCATCCTCGGACAAAAAAGATTGGTCGTCGCCGCGGACACAGCGGCAGCGAGGGTCAACCTATTCGTATGAGTGGGCGAGAACTGTTTAGCATGACGTGAACAATTAGCGAACAAAACTTGAGAGTCAACCGAGCACTGTGAGTTTTTTGTTTCGCCATCTATCCTGACCAACTGTCCGCCCTCGAGAAGCTTGGTAATTCAAACCCGACGGCATGTGCACTCAGTTACCGAATCCGTGGCAATCTATGGCCTTCCGGAACGAGCGTGTCAGCCTGCCTGATCTGCCGTTTTGTCAGGCTACGTTGGCCAACCCAGCTAGCCGGCAGAAACCGGATGGCAACCTCTTCAGGCCAATTGAAAATGATCTCTCCTTTCAGCTCGTCGAGGTTGAATTCCAGAAAAAGAAGATGACTGGCTCTCGTGTCAACCATCCGAAAGGCGGGACCCCGATTGGTGCCAGTCGCCTTCACCTGGACTGTTCGCCCATCCGGGGCATGCCCATCGATTCCCGTTCCGTTACGTGGAGAGAGCTTTAGGCCGAAGAGTTCGGCGGCCACTGCCTCACCGATATCGCCGATCAGGTTTCCATCCAGCGTGAAATCCAGAGATGCGGAAAGGTAGTGGTCCCTGAGACGATTGCGGGCCACCACAAGGTCAGTGATCACCGGCGGCAGGTCGAATACTCTCATGCTCATGCCTTTCGACCGCTGTCCAGTTCCGCCTGTTTCATTCGTCGGTATGCGGCTACGAGCTCGGGAGGTGGATTGTCTCGAAGTCGTGTCGCCTCGTCGATCAGCCTTTGCAGCTCGGCAGGAGCCTTGATCAGATCGCGCTCAAGCTCCGCGCGCTGTTTGGCAATGTCATTCTTGACCTCGCGGATCGCCTGCGGATCGGTCGGAATGTTGGCGTTGAACACGAACTTATGTTCCACCGATTTCGACCATTGCCTAAGCTTTTCTTGCATGGCGGGCCCGAAACCCGGAATGTTCGTGATGCGCCTGGACTTCACATCCCATGCAGTTTCCACTCCGAAGGAGGCGAGCGTTGCCTTACGTCCGGGGCCGATGCCAGGAACCTTTGCCCTGTCGAGAAGATGCGATTCCAGATGCTTTCGCATTTGTAGATCGCGCTTCTTACGCTCGAGTTCGGCAAGCTTTTCTTTCTCTCTCTGGGGAAGTCCGGCGTGGGCAGATGCGAGCCTGAGGTAGTGCGCCTTCTTTTCCTCGAACTGTTCCGGTCCAGCCCGTTTCTCCCATATCTGCCGCTGGTTATTCCACTCGATCGTACTGGCCTTGAGCTCGGCGACAAACGGTCCCTCGTCGCCCTTTGCGGAGAAGAAATAACTGAGGGATGCGCCCGCGATGATGATGCCGACGAGACCTTGTATTGCTGCAGCCACGTAAAGACCGATGCCAACTCCGACGAGTGCGGCAGTCATGCTGAACACCCGACCACTCTTCTTGGATTTGGCAGCGTCCGAAACCTTGAGGTCGCGCATGGCAGGCATGATGTATTCGGCGCTTGGTGGCCGAGGCGGCGCACTCAAGCGACTGATCTGAGCAATGATCTCCCCGATGTTGGCCATGGACGTCGGCGTGACAAACTGTGCGGCGAACAGTGATCGGCCAATTCCCTGTTCAAGTTTGCACCAAGGGCAGCTGGGTTTGCTTTTGTGGTAGTGATGAGAGCGGTCAATTCCGCACGTAGTCATATTGGTCTGCAGGCGGTCGATGACGCCGACCCAGTCTACTGGCGAAGGCCGGCCGTTACCCAATTCAGCTCTGCGGGAGAACGCAAGTTCGAATGCATCTCGGACCTCGTCGCCAAAATCATCCAGGGCCGGGACGTATGGGGGTGGTTCCATTCGTGTTTCGGAACGCCGGGCGCTGTAGGCAAAGCGCCTCTGCGAAATGGCCGTCTTGATATCCATGTCGCCGCCGCCAAGGTAGCGGCCGGAGTATGGGTGCCGTCCGAGAAACAGAAGCTGGAAAAGCAATACCGCCAGGCCGAAGGCATCGTGGTTGGTCGTGCGGTCTGTGCGCTCGAACGATACACCCTGCAATTCTGCCGGGGTGTATTCCGCAACGCCGACCAGGGATCGATATGTGCGGCTATTGCTCCTGAACTGAAAGGAGTCGCTGTCGATCAGGGTGACGAGCGCCTGGCTAGAAACCAGAATGCCTGAATGGTTGATGTCACCGACAACACATCCCGACTTGTGGATGCTGGCTATCGCGGCGGAGAGGTTGTACGCGGCGCGGACGAGGAAGCGGACGTCTGCGGTCGGAAATTCCGCACGGCGGCTTCCCGGTCCGTATAGATCATGAACCGTTTTGAACCCTGCCGCCTTCTTCATGGTGAACCCGGCGAACTTTCCGTTCTGCCTAGTCACGACCTCAAGGGGATATGCTACGTAGGCGCTCGTGCTTGATAGGCCCGCCGCCACCATTGCCACGATCTTTTCGTGACGCTCGGGTGCCTTCCCATCGTTGTAGATTTTAACCGCGGTGTCCGAGCTACCCGAAATGTTGTAGACGGCACCTTCACCGCCTTTCCCAAGCAGCGGGCCAAGGATCAGCTTCTTCCCGTTGGCGAAGAACGTATCGCTCACAGGGCGGCTCCAAGGATCAGTGTTTTGTCGTCATCGGTCCGTTCACAAACCGCCGGGCTAGCTAGATAGCTTTGCAGGGCTTTCGACAGATCGGCATCGCGGCCCGGAGTAGACAGAGCCACTACTGGCTTCACCATTCTTTCGAAGAATGGCGCGTGTGGCGTACGATTGGCGAAATCGAGCACCATCCGTTCAATCCCGTCCGAGAAGATCGCGAATGCCGAGATAGGACAATCCATCGCAACAAAATCGAGCCGGGGTTGGGGATCGTCTGTGATGAAGCTGGTCGTAGAGGCGTACTCACCTTGGTACGGCCAGGATGGAACGGACCAGGTCTCGCTGTTGGCATCTTTGACCACAACGGCCCCGTCACCCACGTGGATGATCGTCACACCCGAACTATCGGCAATGATCACGATGATGGTGGCGGCGAAGTCTCTCGGCTTTAACCTAAGGCGTTCGGCTTCGGCGTTGATCCTGTCTCGGATGGCGTCCAGCCACTCCCACGTCGTTTCCTCGCCGAGTTCCGAACGAGGGGACCGACTGAGGAAGTGCTTGGCGATCCGCAACATGGTGATCGACGTGATCTTCGAGCCGATATCCGCGCGCAGTGCACTGCCTGCGCCGTCGGAAACGACGGCTACGAACACGGGACCAGCGGGACCGTGGACCTCGCTGGCACAACCGTAGTCCTGGCAGGGTAGTCCCGTTTTTTCGTGCGAGGTGCCTTTCGATCTAGCACCTGCCCAACGCCACGCACCTGTCATGCAATCGAGGCCCACCCGTCAGGAGCCGCTGGGTTCGAGAGAGGCACCGCATCTCCTGGATTCGACTGCGAAACCGAGCTCAACGAGCTGGACAACCAGCTGAAGAGGTCGCGGAACCGCATATCTTTGAGGACAAGAGGTTGGCGGACGCTGATCTGGGATAGGATTTCGAAGTTCGCCCCCTCGACGCCGACCGCGAAGAAACTGAAGGCCTTTTCGGCTTCACCGGACTTCACGGCCTGGGCTGCGTTCTGCCAGTTATCGGTCGGGCCACCATCCGTGATGAGGAACACCCACGGGCGATAATAGGAAATGCCGTTCTGTCTGTAAGAGTTCTTTCGCTCTCGGAGCATGTTCAGGCCCTCCTCGATCGCACGTCCCATGGGCGTATCGCCCTGATCGCGCAGTTCGGGTGCTATCCAGCTCTGTACGCCCGTGAAGTCGTTCACGACGGTGACGGGACCGAAGGTGACAAGGCCGACTTCCACCCGTTTCGCCGCGAGGGCATCGGCGAAAAGCTCGTCACGGAACTGAGTGAGGCCTTCGTTCAGTTCCCGGATAGGCTTGCCCCGCATTGAACCTGACACGTCAAGGATCAGGAGGCATGGGCATCTCGGTTCAGGATTGTCGATGAATTCCGCGCCGTCGAAGGGTTGCTGTTCGAATGGATTGCTCATGAATCACTCCCAATTTCCAGTAGTCAATTCATGATTGTAGGGAACAGAAAAAACAAGCTTAGTCTCGCGGGGCGTGCAGTCTGAGTGGTCTCTCCAGCGCTACGCCCGGATCACGAAAGTCTAGAGATCAAACAGAGTCATCTGAAGACCCTCCAGCTCAGCGATTAGCCGTCCCTTCGTTTTTGGGCTTCTGAAAAGCTGATAATGCGCAGTGCTCTTCACATTGGCGCACGCGTTGGCCACCAGCGCCAAAGCTTCCAGCACGAGCTTTCGAGCCTCTTCACCGACGGGCAACGGCAGATTCTTCTGCGTCAAGATCAGATGAGCCGCGTACAACACGAACCAGTGGCCGTATATGAGGTATTGGTGCTCGCCGGTCGGCGCTTCAATCACATCTCTCTGCCGGGCGGCATAGGCGTCGCGCATCTCCTCAATTAAACGGTAGAGTTCGACAAGTCGGCATAGGTCATCGATGTTGTGATGGTCGTGAAAGATCACATTGAAACGCTCGCCGAAAATTGTGTCGGAATCGGCTTTCGCCCGATCAGGTTCACTCAATTCATATGAAAGCAGTATCTGGCCCAGCTTCAGAGCATCAACACGCTTTTTAGGGTCACGGTCAGCGTGCATGTTCCGCTTGCGCTCGAAAAAATAGCCGCGGTCGTGGAAAGCGATCTCAAGTTTTTTCAAAACAGTGTGGTTGGCCCTCAGATCGCGCGCCTGGATGCGCGCCTGACTATTGGTCGCGACGGCGACCCTCTCGGTTATGTCACTTCGTGCCGTGGCGTAAACCCGGGCCATCAAAACAACGTTCTCGAACGCTTCGGGTGACTTCTTGTAGGCTTCGAGGAGCGAGTGCGAGGTTTGAGCGCCGTTTACGATCTGGAAGTCCTCAATCCGGATTACAGGGTTCGAGTGCCCCTTGTTAAAGGCGTAATCCTTGCAGGTGATGGTGATGCCGTTGTTCAGATACCAGAACAAGTGGCTGTCATCTGAGACTGCAGTTTGGATGATGTTGCTATTGTACCCGCCATTCGCCCCGAGGAAGATTCTCAGGTTCTCGTCGAACAAATGCCGCTTGATTGATTTTCCATCGGAGGTTTGGATCATCTCGACAAAGGAGCGTGCGTCGACAGACGCTATAACGCCGCGGATATCGCCATCGGTTCGTTCGAATGCTTCTTTGCCGATTACCTGAAGGCAACCAATTTCGCGTTCCCGGCCGTTTGACCCGATGTCACGCATCATCTCGACCGGTCCGTAGACCTCGTAGTCAACGCTGGGCATAGAATTCAGCGTACTGTCGAAGATTGATTTGGCAGAAGGGGTCAATCCCTTGCCATTACTGCAGAAGACGACGCGATAGCGGCAAATGACACCGTTTTTATGGAGTTGCCAAACTCGCGCCACGGCTTCAGTCAGCTGAAGGTTGCCCGTTTTTAATAGCCGATCTTCCCTGTCGAAAAGCCCATGAAGGAAGGCCCCGATTTTCAGGACTTCCCCGTCATTGATCGTTCTATCAGTCGATTCCAATGAAGTCCGATGTTTCGATTGAAAAATGAAGACTTCCGCTCGGTCCTCGCGTTCGAGGATTTCTATGGCATCCACACCAAGATCGTTACCGCCGTCCACGATCATTTCCGGATAGTCTGACGACCTGTCCGGGAAATACTGCTCTAGCACGAGGTAAAGAAAAGCAAGCGATGGCTTTTGAAGCTCATAGCGAACCATTGCCTTGGATACTCTCGCTTCGACGATATCCCATTCGATTGGTGAAACGGAAGGCATGTTGCTAACTCGATTGAAGGTGATCTGGATTTACAAGCTTTACTAGAAGGTTGCACAGGTCCAAAATGATGATTTTAACAATTCCGCAAGAGACAAACCAATGGAGTCATTCCACGATCTCCGTCTCGATGTTGTGGGCAGTGCATTCCCGCAGGTACCGGATTAATGCGGAAGGACAACGAGCATAGAACATTTACGCGCCGGTGTTTCGTTAAGTTTTACCGGCCATAGTTGCCTCGTGGAATGCTCCAGGCGGCACCCTTCGGTTTCGCCTGAAGCAACTGAGACGCGGTCTACTCGCAAAGCTGGCGCGCCTCAAAGAATGGGGGCGGCTTGAGGTATCAAGCCGCCCTCAGGTCATCCTGGCTTAACGATGAAATCCATACGTCTTTGCCTACGTCGTAGATTCCGGGAAGCCGGAAGTATCGATCAATCAAAACGAACTTCTGAGAAGACACTACAGCCAAAGGCAGTTCGTGGACGATCGCAGTTGCAGCAATTGCGATATGATAACCGAAGCTCGGATTTGCCGCCTTCGGGTTTGGCAACCACACAGTTTTGAGCGGGCGGCACTCGAGCATTGAGGCGAAGACCTTTGCCTTCTCCCGAGCAAGACCTTCAGCCAACGTCCACAAGCCAACTACCTCTGAATACCACTCACGCAATTCGGCTGCCCGCTTGGGATTGCGAAGCGAAAGGCGCTGAATGCCACGCTGAATTTCGATGAGTGTCTCTGGTGCCAACACACACTGGTGCTCGGGAATGATACGGCAAATGTCGAACATGGGTCTCGGCTTGCAGGTTTCGCTGAGCGCGCACGACGATACCAAATACTTCAATTTCGGCTCTCCTTCAGGTCGAGGTCTTCATTAACCTCGCAAGGAACAATGCCCTGAAATCACCGGCGAAACGTTACCATCCATGATTTACGATCATGTCCCGGCACCTCGCGTTCGAGCAAAAGGCGGCTTGCGCGCACCTTTATCGCGGCTCATCTTGCCTCTTGCGCCCTTTAGAAGTTTCGCATTGCCGTCATTCATCATCAGTGGCCTTCCATTGATGCGTGAATCCATTACTCTTGATTTCAAAGAGAAAGTCGATTTCGACAGCGACGAGGGCAAGACCAAGTTTTTGGATGACGTGGCCGCTCTTGCGAATGCAGTCGGAGGCGCAATTGTCGTAAGCGTGAAGCAGGACGAGAAGGGCGGCTTCCACGGTTATCGCCAAGCGCAACGACGTGGACCGACTATCAGCCCGCGCTCAGAGTGACTTTGCCATGAAGATCGAGATACGGCGTGTGTTCAACGAGAATTTCCAGGTCTATGGGGTTCGGAAGGTCTGGCGGCAGTTGCGGCGGGAAGGTTACAACATCGCCCGCTGCACCGTCGCTCGGCTTATGAGGGGCATCGGGCTGCAAGGCGTTATTCGAGGCAAGCCTGTCAAAACCACCGTGGCCGACAAGACCGCGCCATGTCCGCTCGACCGTGCGAACCGGCAGTTCTTCGCGCCAGCGCCGAACATGCTCTGGCTCTCTGATTTCACCTATGCGGCCACTTGGCAAGGCTCCGTTTACGTCGCGTTCGTGATCGATGCCTTCGCTCGTCGCATCGTCGGTTGGCGGGCAAGCCGGACTGCCCATGCGGGCTTTGTGCTCGATGCCCTTGACCAAGCCCTACATGATCGGAGGCCTATCTATCGTGGCGGACTGGTTCACCATTCCGACCGCGGCTCGCAATATGTGTCCGTTCGATATTCCGAACGGCTAGCGGAGACGGGCATCGAGCCATCCGTCGGGAGTGTTGGCGATTCCTATGACAACGCTCTCGCGGAAACAATCAACGGTCGTTACAAGGCCGAGGTCATCCATCGGCGAGGACCGCGGCGAAATTTCGAAGCCGTGGAGTTCGCCACGCTGGAATGGATAGATTGGTTAAACAACCGCCGCCTTCTGGAGCCCATCGGCAACATACCACCAGCCGAGGCCGAAGAACGATGTTATGCCATGTTGGACGCACAAGCGATGGCCGCATAACTTAAACCAAACGGTCTCCGGCAAAGCCGGGGTGGTTCACCCCTGCATGCGCCCCTTACCCGCAGTTTGGCCTAATCGATCTCTTCGAATGGGCGGCGCTAAAGGACGCAATCCGACGCTCATTCGGCCAAAGAATGCGAGCATTGCCCGCGTTGAATGCGAGCTGTTTTAGCCCCATTTTAAGAAACGAATTACGTATCTGGTACTTTGAAAGTTTGATCATGAGTGAAAGTGCAATCGCAGACGATATCGGCCGCATCGGCGAGAGTTTCTTTGACTACCAGATGACCCATACGAATTTACTCGTTGGGAAAATCGATCCCGACCGCGTAGGCAAAGACAGAGTAATTGAAGCCAAACTGGCGCGCCGCAGCGATGACGTGTCATTCGACAAGCGATCTGCACCGCTGTCATGCTCTCTGCAGATTAAGACGATCCTTCAGAAGACCAAAGTAGTTACGGTCACCCTGTCGGTTGCCGAGCGCCTTGCACAAGGTTTGGTACCCGCCTTCATCTACATGATCAGGCTCGATGAAGACCAAAAACCTGCTGATGTCAGGATGATCCACATTCTGGGGCCGACGCTGGAGAAGATTCTGAAGCGACTCCGCAAGGAATACGCCGAAGGAGCAACCGAACTCCACAACAAGTCCATCACTTTCCAGTTCAAGGACGGAAAGTCTATCGGCCTACTGGGCGCTGATTTGGCCAACTACCTGGAAGGCGAAATCGGCCCTGACATGGATGTCTACGCCCAACGGAAGAGTGCGCAAAAGAAGAATCTTGGCTACGAAAACGGGCAGCGCACGAAAATCTCAGGGTCTATAGCGGCGGCACCCGTAGGAGAAGTCATCGACGGGCTGCTTGGCCTGAGACCGCTGTCCATCGCCTCCATGGAAGCAATGGACGAAAGGTTCGGGATCGCACTCCCTGACCCACGATTTCCCAAATTACTTTCAGGGACGACCGCCACGTTCACACCAAAGCCGATGTCGGGTTGTGTATTGGTAGCGGGTCCCTCAGGGAACGAAGAGGCCGTAGAGATCAAGTGTGAGGCGATCTTACCAGCATTTCCAGCTCTGCCGATGCAGTTCTTCAAAGCCATCCTTCGATCGCCTATCCTCGATGCGACGCTCACGATGAACGAGTGTAAGATATCAACGAGACCCGTTACGTCTGGTGACGCCCGACCGTTAGCGGACTGGATATCGCTGTTCACTATTCTGGTTGGTCTTTCATCAAGGGACGGACTCCCCATCAGCCTACGGTCGCCTCTGGGGGCCGAAATGCTTGGAGTGGCCACGAGCGACAGCGGCGAAACGGATGTCAACGATGCTTTCACTCTGAGGTTACTGAAAGCGCTTCGTGCGCTAAGGGCTGAAACCGGGACATCCGACAGTCCTGTCACTCTCGACGACGTATACGCTTCGCGTCAAAGCATATTCAGTGCCCAGAACTGTATCCAGGGAGAGTTTCGCGATGATGTGAGCTTCAGTACGGCGCTCCCCACCTCCGACAGTCTTCCGGAGGAAATCCAGGTCCTCTTCATTACTGGATTTGCCCTCGGTCGAGAACACTTTACCTGCACGGTCACCTGCCCGATGCAGACGACAATCAAAGACGGACGTGCTCATTTCAGCCAGAACGGAAAGCTCGCATATCTCGAGTCACAAGCTCTTGCCGATTTCGGTCCCGCATTGGACGCGTATCAACGCCGAATGATGCGTATCAGCGGCTCCCATGCTTGCGTTACATATCTGGCTCATGAGGTAGAAAGCACAGAGACCACAAGCATCCAGAACAGCACGGATGACGGTCAGATCGAATATGGTACTTCATGACCCTCGAAGAATTCACCTCTCAGCTGAACCGTTCCACCTTCTGGAAGGAGTTCACGTTCTCGCAGAACCAGTTCTCCCCGAAGCCCGGGCAGGAGCTAGAGCTTGCCGACAGCTTCGTGTGGATCGGCGACACGGCCTTCATCATCCAGATGAAGGAGCGTGCCGAGCCGAAGGACGATCCCGAAGCTGAGAGGCGATGGTTCAAGGACGCGGTCCGTAAAACTGCCGTCCGCCAGATCAAGGACTCACTCCGGTTTCTGTCCGACAATGCCGCGATCTCGATCGCCAATGAAAGGGGCCAGCGGTACGACGTTAGCGGGGCCGATCTCCGCCACGTCGAGAAGATCATCCTCTATGCGGCCGGTCCAGTTTTACCCGATGACTGCCGCCGTGTTCGGTATCACGTCAGTGGGACGGCGGGGTTCATCCATGTCTTCGAACGGGATGATTACCGTGGCGTCATGGAGACCCTGGCGGTCCCGGATGAGGTCCGCCGATATCTTGAGTACCGAGAAGCATCACTGTTGGAGCTAGCCGAGGCGAAGACCGAGGTCATCGAGGCCGATATCGTGGCAGCATACCTCTCAGACGAGCCGCTGCCGTCACCTACGTCGCACCGGGCGCTCGCACGCCTCGTAGACGACTTCCGCCAGTCCGATCTGACGTCGATCATGAACAGTCTGGCGGACCATATTCAAAACCCCGACGGCAGCAGCCACTACACCCGCATCATGCTTGAGTTCGCGAAGCTTCCGAGGTCTGGCTGGAGGATGGCTCGGGAGCGGCTCGACCTCGTCATCCAGCAAGCCAAGTACGGCGAGTTCCAGCGGCCATACAGGTTCGAGTTCCCGCCGACCGATTGCAGCTTCATGTTTTCACCGATGCCGCCAGGCATGCCCACGACTGGCCCCGACGGAGAGCGCGGGAGGGCAATCGGACTGCAGAACTACACCGAGATGGCAAAATACCTCGCCAAGGCGTCCAAGGGCGTTGGGGTCCTCGCCTCCAAGGACGGCGATCATTTTCACCTCGACTGGTGTTTGATCGACCAGGCGTGGGAACAGGACCCTGAATTCGAAGCCCACCTCCAACAGAGGACCCCCTTCGGCCCGGTTCGGGAGAAGAAGGTGGATGGCTATCTGTTCGTAAACGAATAACCCGAAGTATTTGGGACTATCGCGGAACATGGGAGGCCGGGATTCGGCGTAAGTCCTGCGTCAACGGTCTAAGTAACGGACGGCGGGCGGCCCCCATTATTCGTGTTCAACATCCGCTTCAGGGAAAGAACGAACGTACGTTAGGGTCCTCGACCTGCACACGCCTAGATCGACACGCTCACATATGCGTCGAAGCAACGAGAATCAGCAGCTATTTACGTTTACGCATCCGCGTACGATTGCTATCCATGGTAATATGGGCGGGAGAAATACACGTATGCCAGTTTGGTTCTATGTCATTGGCGAGGATAGGAAAGGCCCAATCGAGCAATCCGAAATACGGCAACTGATCGACCAAGGGCATGTCACTCCCCAGACCTATGTCTGGCGAAACGGAATGCAGGGGTGGCAGGCCGCCGGCGAACATCCGGACTTGAGCGACGCCTTCGTAGTCCCTCCTCCAGTTCCGACGCCACCCAAGATGCCTCCTGCCGCCTTCCAGCCCGTTGGCGGCGCACCTGTGGTGAATAAGACCTCCCGGCCTTGGCCGCGCTTCTGGGCAAGGTTCATCGACAACCTGATCCTCATACCTCTGTGCGGATTGGCAATCGGTTTGTGGTCAACCATTTACGCACCCGATATTTACGTCGCCATCGTCGGGATGAACCCGATACTATTCAACCTGATGATATTTCCCCTGGTAGCCCTCCAGTTGGCGCTTAGCATGGCTCTGACAGGAAGCACCTTGGGCAAGGCGATCGTCGGGGTTCATGTCCCCGTACCAGTGGGAGAGAACCGTTTCGGCTTTTTCCTCGTGCGCGAGTTCAACGTGTGGATTTCAGGCTTGGGCCTGGGAATTCCCTTCGTCGCTCTATTCACACAGGTCGCGCAATATCGCCGTCTGGCATCGGGCCGAGCCGCCAGCTATGACGAAGGTAACCCCGAGGTAGTCGCAAACCCGAGCAAGGGGCGGCTGGCGATAGCGATTTTAGCGGTAGCCGTCCTCTTTACTGGCAACATCATACTGCGCACCGAGGACGAACGCTCCACGACCAGTCTCACTCGGACGCAGACATGGGTCAGCCCCATAACGGGCAAGTCCGCCACCATCGGAGCGACTTGGCAGACACAACCGATCGACACCAACAGTGGCAGCGTATTCTACTTCGTATCCGACGAACTCCTCTCCGAGGCGATCTTCGGCCACGAGACACTCCCGTCAGGCAATGTGGAAGCCGCCGCATACGCAGATGCGATCAAGAACGTACTGACGTCGGAGATCAATATCGAAACTGAATGGCAGCCTGTCGAGGTCGGCGGGATGCCAGCGCTCCAGGCAACGGGACGATCCACGAAGGCTACCGATGCCATAGTCGAGGTCACGGTGGCCGTGCGTGGCAGCGATGCCTGGCGGACATTGGTCTACACACGCGGAACCTCGGCAAGCCAGATGGCCGAGAAGCAGAGGTTCGTGAGTGCGATGCTCGGGACGGCGAACTGACAACGACCTGGCAGGGCTACCCGGGCAAACCTTGAGAGATCGCAAGTGCCTTACTGTGACCAGTGCGGGAAGGAGATCGTTACCGCAGGCTCGGTGGTAGGGCAATCCCGATCCACATCGTAGGAAGCTGTTCGGGTATCTCACTAGCATCCCAGTCCGGTTATAAGAGCCACTCCAGTGACAGCTGCTTTTGCCGACCAACGAACTGTCCGCGCGGCGGCGAACGTGTCCTTTTCATTCGGTACAACATTGAAGAGAGGAGTCCCAATTGGACAAGAACCAGAACCTGCGCGACTTTTTCGCGGCCCCCGTCAATCAAACGACACGTGAGCGAATATTCTTCAGTCGCTTGTCCTTCGACCTGAAGATCGCTGCAGCCCGAAACGGATACCATCTCCATCTATACGAGCCAGATGTTGATCGCGATGGGTTCGATATAGTCGTGGAAGACGAGGACACTTCTCGTTGGTTTCAGACGAAGGCCGTTCTGGCCTCGGCCGCCACCAAAAGTTGGGATATCCACGCAGGGCTGCTGTGGCCCACAGTCGACGCAGGCGAAGCATATGGTCGCGCCCCAGTTGAAGGAGGCAGAGGCGGTGGTGTCATCCTCATCGAAATAGACGATACAGACCACGCGGGCAACGTCGTCTATTGGTATACGGATTACGACATAATCACTGCAATCGCGGAGGGTTTTCTGACGGAGCAGATCGTAGTTAACACAGGTCCCGGCCGCCCATACAAGTCTGCCAGACGCGAAGCGAATGATGCACTGGGGCTCATCCACTCTTCGGACAGAGACAAAAAGGTAGGGGTATCGCGAAAGCTCTTCGTCGAAATGAGTTCGGCCGACGCCTTGCTAGCCGCCATGGGTATGAGAACTGACAACAATTATGGCATCTACACCATAAGGAATAGCTTCCGGCAGGTGATGATAGACGATGCTGGACATTCAGCAGCGAATACCGACCTCGACCTCGTCAGTGCGCTGAACTACCACATGGCGATTTTAGCTGGATACCAACCGACAGCGACCGCGGCTAAACCCGCCCGATTCACACCGTTCACTTGGGTTAAGGAGCTGCCGTCAGGCTAAAACAGTCGTCTGAGAAAATAGGCATTGGAAAGAAATGCCCAAATCAAATCCAGCGAAATGACCCGATCATCCAGCGCAGGGACAAACCAAACCAGCCAAATCAATGTTTTAGGGTTAGAAAATAATACAGAAAAGAGGACTGGCGACCCCTGCAGGACTCGAACCTGCGACCTACTGCTTAGAAGGCAGTTGCTCTATCCAGTTGAGCTAAGGGGCCAAATCTGCGTCAATTCTCAGAAAGATCAGTGCGTCCAAGGCTGATTGCGGGTAAATCGAAAATTGTCGGTATAGGAAACGACCTGACGTGCTACCGGCTTTGGGGCTATCACACGGTACGCAATTCCTTCGCGTTTTGCGTAAGCTTCCGCCTGCTCGCAGGTTTCAAAGTACAGCCGAATCTGTTGGCGCATGTCGCCAGAAGATGTGTAACCGAGAATGGGATCAATGCGGCGTGGCTCTTCCCGGTCGAATTCCAGAACCCATAAATGCGTCTTTGCCGTTCCGGATTGCATCGCGGTTTTTGCAGGACGAAAGATCTTGGCGGACATTCCCGAAGCGCTCCATGACTAGGCCGGATTGCAGGCCTTCATCCGGCGCGTGGTCGGAGTGGAGAGATTCGAAATCGAATATGTCATTGAAAAACAACGACAATTTCCACTCTTTGTAACGCTGGATCAAGCAACAAACCGTCCATAAATTCTTTGGCCTTATTACCCGTGATACGCGTTCAAAGCAACTGGCAATTCTGCACGATATCGTAAGTAAAGAGATAGCGCCTCCCCTTCGGTCTATCCCATATTAGGACATCAGAATTCCCGATCTTGAACGCCTGGGGTCAAAAAGGACCACTTATACGCGAATATTTATCGCTACTTAACCGTGTTCTTTATCCGATTTTCAAGTTCCACCTGCCATTGTTCCAGCCAGATTGGGGGCGGGGAGAAAATGACCTTCAATCAATTTGCTGTTCAATATAGATCTGATGGAGAAATATCATGATGAAATTTTTTGCTCGCTTTCGTCGCGACGAATCTGGTGCAACTGCGATTGAATACGGCCTTATCGCCGCTCTGATTTCTGTTGCTCTGATCGCTGGTGCAACCACACTCGGTAACACGTTGAACTCTACTTTCAGTTCTGTTAGCGACAAGATGGAAGCGGCCAAGACGACATCTGATACATACACGGCAGACTAAGCAGTAACGGTTAGTTAACATGCGACTGATATAGTCGCTGCGTTCAACTCCGGTGTGGAGTTGGATCAGCATTTAAACTCAAGAACCGGGCCTCGCATTTGCGAAGTCCGGTCTTTTTTTTGCCCGGCTAAGTCGAGGGATCGAACGGGGCCGTGAGATCGATGTCGCGATCATGCTTCACAATCATGGACGCCGATGGAACTGCCGAAGCCAACCGCGGCTATTCCCCGACGCATCAATCGGCGCCCCGGTAGTCTTTAAAACGTAGATTCCGGCAGACAGGTAATTGAGCCGAAACCTGTCCCTTCATTATATGTCCCCAACGCTTCAGCAACGGCCTTCAGTTCTGCTTTTCGGCTATCGCACTCACGTTTCGTAAGTCCCCGTGCAGATTCATTTTCGGAATTTCCAATCGCATGCATCAACCTGTAACTTTCAGTTGCCGCAATTGACGACAGTCCCTTACCACCGGTATCCGGTGGGACTATCTTAGATAAGACAAACACACCGACGATGATTATTCCTATACCTAAAAGAACCCTTCGGAATCCTGGCTTCTTTTCCCCGGAATCTGGCACGTAGTTCTCCTGATCTACACTAAAGCAGCGATCACGCCGCTGGCAAAGCTGCCGGATAGCAGCCATAAAGCTGAAATGCGAAGATCTCGCGGCTCAAAACTGTTACGGCGATAAAGAATGCCGCGACGAATACGGATGTCCATATCTAAATCGCGCTTAAACTGACTTCGATGCTGCACCTAGCTTGTCGAGCCGGTCAACAATCACTGCAACAGCAAACAGCTTTACCGCCGAGCCGATAGCGATTCCTGCCAGCATCACGGCGATTGTCATGCCGGTCGTGCCTGACAAGTAGAGCGCCGTAGCGGGTCCGCCGAGCAATATAATCATACCTAATGTAGAGAATAATCCAGCCGCCAAAAATTCACCCTCCAGTTGTGACAACGCCACATGAACACGGCACTATCCACGCGTCAATAATAAAGCCCGCCGAGTTTTCGCGGCGAGCCTTGAGTCACTGGCATGGTTGCTTGCCCAGACTATGCGTCCGGGTCAAACTCCATCGCCGTCACGATGATTTCGCGAAGCTCCTGCTTCGTCGCTTTCTGAAAACCGAACCATGCCAACCGGTCGCGAATGGACGGTTCGTAAATGTCAGCGTCTTCGTGGTCGTCGTGAGTGCTTGACTGCCCGCTATGGCCGCTGGGATTAGCCGTGATATCGAGGCTGTCCGGGTGGCGATCAACGATCGCTGAACAACCAGTCCCGTCGAAGGTCAGATCAACCGCGTGAAGACGCTGAAGCGACAGATGTATGGCCGTGCTGGCCACAAGCTGCTCCGCAGCCGCGTGTTAATGGCGGCGGAAGATCATTCGGCATTGCCTATAAAGGTATCCCGGTCTTAAACGTTTTCGATCTTGACGAGGAACGAAAATGGCAGCGCTCCAGACGCCTTTCACCAAGGCCATGAGCCTTGATCAACTCGATGACTTTTTCATGTCCGACGATGCCCCGTTGGAATGCATGCAATTGCCGGACCTTGATGGCTTCCTGACAGGCATCGCCGCCGGTCCGGAGATTCCATCCGACGAGTGGTGGCCGGCTATCTGGGGTGAGCCCGATCCAAGCTTTGCCGATGAGGAACAGGCACAAGCAGCCATTGCCGCCATCATGAACCACTACATCAAGGTTGCCAGTGATCTTGAAGACGAGATCATCGAGCCAATCTTCTGGGAAGAGGATGGTGTCGCGACGGCGGAGGATTGGGCGGAAGGATTTTCCGCGGCGATTGGCTTGCGCCACCGTGAATGGTCGAAGATGGCAAAGTCTGGTGCCGAGCGACTGATGTTGCCCATCATGATACTGTGTAATGCTCCCGGCCTGCTCGACACCGTGAAGCCTGAGCACAGGTTGAAGGCTATTGAGGACGCAACGGCAGCACTTCCAGAGACCGTTATGACAATCGCCGCCTACTGGCGCATGTCAGCTTCTGAAAAGAGACGTTTCTCTGCTGGCCTTCATTCGATGATCAGCCCGGGTCGCAATGATCCTTGTCCTTGCGGATCAGGAAAGAAATTCAAGAAATGCTGCGGGGCCAATTGAGAGACAGCGACGAGCGAATTCCTTCGCAAACGGTGACCTGCACCAAATATGCGGGAGAACCCTGGATCGTCGCAACTTCTCTCCCAGATTGTCGCGCCATACGTCCATGATCGCGCGACATCCACCGAGGTCCTGCATCTGGTCCAGCTTACCCGGGTGCCGCCGTAGCTTTCCACGGATCGATGACATGCGCTTCGCCCGCGCGACCACGTCACCCGAAAGCTTCAGATGGCGCATGCGATGTGCAATCGAAAGACGGATGCTTTTCATCGGCAGCACGTGGCTGTCACGCCAACTATTGGCTACGGAAAAGACCCGACGCACCTCGTCGTCGTAGTCATCCCAGGGAATAACGTCTTTCAAACGCTGTCCCGCCCTGGCTACATCGTGCATGCTGTATTCGTAGACCGGATAGCTCGACAACGTACGTCACCGTGAATCTGATTTTGTTCACGCAGACAATAGTAGAGTTCGCAATAGTTTTACAACTCGGCTTCCAGGCGATTCCCCGTCGAATGAAGACAATTCTCGGCCGGCTATTTCGCGAAGCTCCGCCGTCCGGCACGAACTTCGTACTCGGCCGGCGTCTGAACCTTGGTGACGAACAGCGCGGAGATGCCGCGCCGCCAGAAGAGTCTAAACGTGACGGCGGTAAGTTTCCCTGACGCCGCTAGCGAGTAGCGAGCGCCAACGGGTATCCGGCGAGCTGGGAAAATTTCTGGGCGATCTCGGCGGCGACGGCATGATCGATTCCCATCTCGTCCAGAAACCGGTGCTGAAGGTCCGCGCTCACTTCGGAATAGAATGAGAATGCGCTGGCGTCGCAGTTCTCGACGCTCACTGGGTCGGAAACTTTCGCCGCCAGTTCCTCAGCCGTCAGCGCCGTCCCGTAAGAGGCGTTGACCGTCGAAAGCACTTTGACCGCAACACTGGACATCGTTTCTTTTTCGCTACTCCGGCGCAATCTCCCGGAAACGCGGGCGCTGCGCAACAGTCGAACGCCACCAATTCCAGGTGGCGTCAAAACCGTATCGGTGGCGGTTTCGGTGGCGGTCGCTAATCTTGGGAATATTAGCCGATGCCGTTTTCGACAACCTTTTCAAGGGCTGCCGATGGTCGGAGTGGAGAGATTCGAACTCCCGACCCTCTGGTCCCAAACCAGATGCGCTACCAGGCTGCGCTACACTCCGTTTCCACGTTGATCAGCGAGATACACGCTTCGCTGTCACCCTGCAACTGCTAAATCGGATCAAATCACAACTGCAGTGAATATATATCATTTATGACCGCTGATGCGCTTGCTCATAACCCTGTCTCCGACCTCAATACCGAGTACATTGGCTCGACCGCCGTTGAGTTCGAGCACAAAATTTACCAGCCCATGGGAATCAATAATCGTTTGCGAGAACGGAACTGCATTTCTGTGGATATGCGAGATCGTGCCGTCACGCTGAATAAACAGCATGTCGAGTGGAAGCGGCGTGTTCTGCATCCACATGGATACCGGCCTTGAATGGCCGAAATCAAACAGCATGCCGTGATCGGCGGCCATGCTTTGCCTGTGCATCAACCCCTGTGCTCTCTGCTCAGGCGTCAGTGCGAGTTCGACAGTAAAGCTGTGTGTCTTGCCGGATCGCGTCTGGATCAGAAGCTCTTCCTGGTCAAAGGACAATTGTGCCATCAGATGGCCTGCGGCAAATAGAAAAAGCGCCGAAACGGCGCTTATCATCATAGTGGTAAATCGCATGCCCATCAATGTGCCCGGGCGATAGGATTGGGATTGTCGGGATGGATTTCCGCCGCCATCAATCCCTTTTCGCCAGGGCCGAAGCGCACCAGCACAACCTGACCCGGACGCAATTCAGTCAGACCGAAGCGGCGAAGCGTCTCCATGTGCACGAATATGTCCTCTGTTCCCTCGCCCCTGGTCAGGAACCCAAAGCCCTTGGTCCGATTGAACCACTTTACAAGAGCGCGCTCCAGTCCACTTGTCGGCGTCACCTGAACATGAGTGCGGACCGGCGGCATCTGAGATGGATGTACCGCAGTCGACTGGTCCATCGAAAGAATACGAAACGCCTGATAACCGCGCTCGCGCTTTTGAATGAGTGCGACGATCCGCGTCCCCTCCAGGATTGTCTGATAACCGTCCCGTCGCAGGCAGGTTACGTGCAACAGCACATCCTGCATTCCATTATCGGGAACGATAAATCCGAATCCCTTGGCGACATCGAACCATTTGACGACCCCGGTGATTTCGATGAGATCGACAGGCTCACTGGCAAGATCTCCGATCTCTACCATACCTTTTGCTGACATCCTGTCTGCCATTCGTCTCGGCCCCTCGATTACGCGCTACAGCCGCGGTAAACTGATTCTGAACTGCAGATTAACATCCCGTTAACCCTTCAGCGCAAGTCCCCGCCGTCGATTTATCTATCTCGTTGTTACTTCCGCAGGCTTGCCCGTAGCTGTTGTTCAGGGTGAAATATCTGTTCCAAGTATAGGAGTACATAATCATGCGCTATCTTCATACCATGGTTCGCGTGAGCGACCTTGATGCCTCCACTCGCTTTTATACAGACCTGTTCGGTCTGCAGGAAGTCCGTCGCATGGACAACGACAAGGGCCGCTTCACCCTTGTCTTTCTAGCTGCACCCGAAGATGTCGAAGCCGCCCGTGAAAGCAAGGCTCCATGCATCGAGCTCACGTACAACTGGGATCCTGAAGACTATACAGGCGGTCGCAATTTTGGCCACCTCGCCTATGAGGTCGATAACATCTACGACTTCTGCCAGAGATTGATGGATAATGGCGTTACAATCAACCGTCCGCCACGCGATGGCAACATGGCTTTCGTCCGTTCGCCCGATGGCATCTCAATCGAAATCCTTCAAAAGGGCCAGCCGCTGCCCTCGGCAGAACCCTGGGCCTCAATGCCAAATACCGGCGAATGGTGATGAATTACAGGTCTTGTCCCTGAGTAATGTCAGGGGCAAGCTTCCTGACACGATTCGCAAACCGTAAAGGCACGAGAGGGGAAATGTCCCAGAGCGCCGCTCGTTTGTCCAGATTCTGGCCCAAGGCCACCGCCTTGGCAGTGGCACTGCTCGTGTTGTCAGCCTGCACTACCGGCAAGTCACCCGATTCGAAACTGGCACCGACGGCCCAGGACAAGTCGAGAAGTGCCACTTCCAACGGTTATGTCGACCCTGCAGTCGTGTCGGCATCGAAGCTTGCACGCACGCGCGACCGAGCTGCCAGTGACGAAACCAGACCAAGCAGGGGCCCGGACCCCAACACTCCCGGCAATGCCATGGAACAGGGTGTGATAACTCAACCGACGGGAATTCGTGCGAGCAGCGTCAGTATTTTTTCCCAAGCGACAACCACACCAGTCCAGCCTGATCCTGGCGATATACCGGATAGTGCCACTCACACAGGTCGCGTCAATGCACGCACTGGCAGCGTCTTCAGCGCCCCGACAGTCCGGCAAGGTTGTTCGACACAATCGGAAGGTAATATGCTAAGCTGCTGAACTCGTGAAGTTTATTGCAGCTCAATCCGTAATGGAACATGCGACAATTTTTTGCAGGGAATGCCAATTTCGAGCTTGCCGGATAGAAATCCCCCCTCTATAAGGGCGCCACACTGCGCACGCGCCCTTCGTCTATCGGTTAGGACGCCAGATTTTCATTCTGGAAAGAGGGGTTCGACTCCCCTAGGGCGTGCCACCCTCCCCTTTTCAAGTCATTGTTTTCGAAAAAGCTTTAGCTGCGTCTTCCATTCTGCCGCGGCCAGCATTTTTTTCGTATTTTTCCATTGGCAATCTGCAATTGACCCTTGCAGCAATCGAAGCCCCTGACTATAAGGGCGCCACACCGCGCACGCGCCCTTCGTCTATCGGTTAGGACGCCAGATTTTCATTCTGGAAAGAGGGGTTCGACTCCCCTAGGGCGTGCCACTTCCAGCCAGGCATCTGAAACATCCACGGGTTCTGATCCAAAGAGCAGCCTTGTCTGATGTGCCTCATCCTGCTCATGAGGAAGAGACGTATCAACCGTTGAATGGCCCCAATCGCGGATATATTTTCCCTGGCGAGCCCACCACCACGCAATCCGATGGGACATCGGTGCTGACCGCAGTATTGGCACCAATCCTGACCCTGTCGCCAATCACGATATCGCCGAGAATGGTCGAGTTGACGCCAATGAATACGTCGTCGCCAATTCGCGGTACCCCGCCACTCATATTGGTCCCGATCGTGACATTGTGCATGATGCCGCATCGTTTGCCGATGACAACGTCGGGATGAATGGAGATCGAACCGCGCACGTGGATGATATGAAAGCCGTCGCCGAGCACCACTTGCGGTGGTATCCATACACGTGTCAGCGTCGCAACGACCGCATTGACCGCGCCGTAGATCTTGTTGGCAAGTTTCCTCAAGAGCCGGTTTCTGCGGCTCTCAGCCCAACAGCCATAACGGTAAACAAGCAGCGATATGAACCCCGCATCAAAGACGGAGCTTCCATGCCGCTCATAGTCCTTACGGACAAGTTGAAGGAACGAACTGGCCGCAGGCTCCGCTATTTCAGTCTCTGCCGGAACGTGTCCGGTCGAGAAAAGATTGCGGGAATGAAGCCGAGTATTCATGAACCAGGATCTCCGGTAGTCGATCTCCCAACAACGCCCAGTCTTTTATGACCTTCGCCAGGCCCTGATCGTGAATACACCCCATGGCTCCCGCAAAAGTTCACCCAGCCGGCACGCCATAATCGCACAGCCGTCGAAAGTATCACCGTAATCTTTCGGTGATAATCATACCCTTTTCGGGGTACCGGAGAGATGACACCATCTGCTTTTACTGATGACGGGCGCGGCTAGGCTGTCTGCCTATAATCGGATGTTTTACCTTGCATGGCCGAGTTCGCGTTCGAACTGGAGTGGACGATGCCCGGCGAGAGTTTCAACGGATCATATGCTGGCACGGTTGCAGTCTTCGAAACCTGCTCAAGTGCGGCAGAGGAAAGTTGGACAGTCATCATGCTACTCCATGCCCGCGTCAGATCGCCAGGC